>JAISOO010000081.1 GCA_031275595.1 Spirochaetaceae bacterium
CTCCCCGGAAACTGCGGTGTTCATAGCCCCCCCGGGGTTTTTCCCCGGACAAACGCGGGGGGATCCCTTCCGTACAGCGGCCCTCCGCCAAAGCGCAGCGGGGGGCAAAGGGGCAGCCCGGTTCGGGGTTCGCCGGATCCGTTACCTTGCCGGGAATGGAAAAAAGCCGTCCCCGGGAATAGTGGCTGCCGAACCGGGGAGAAGCGGCCAGGAGGGCCCTGGTGTAGGGGTGGCGGGGGCGGTCGAGGATACCCTCCGACAGCCCCGATTCCATCACCAGTCCCCCGTACATCACCATGATCCGGTCGGAAAGGTCCGCCACCAGGTCGATATCGTGGCTGATAAAAATAATAGTGAGCCCCCGGCTTTTCCGCAGGGATTTAAGGAGGTCGATAATCTGCTTTTGGATGGTCACATCCAGGGCGGTGGTGGGCTCATCGGCGATCAGGAATTCCGCGGATTGGGCCAGGGCTAGGGCTATGCCGATCCGCTGGAGCTGTCCGCCGGAAAACTGGTGGGGAAAGTTTGAGAGCCGTTCCCGGCTGTTTTTCAGGCCCGTTTCCCCCAGGAGGGACACCGCCCGTTCCGCCGCGGCCGTCCGGCTTATCCCCGGCTCCTTGTTGCGGAAGGTTTCAAGAAAGACCTTTTCCATGTTTTGGAGGGGATCGTAGGAACGGCCCGGTTCCTGGAAGATCATCCCGATCCTTTTCCCCCGGTATTCCCGGAACCCCGGCACATCCAGGCCCCTCAACTCCTTCCCCTCGAACCGTATGGAGCCCCGGACCCCGGCATTCCGGGGCAGAAGGCCCGGTATGGCCTGGGTGGTAACGCTTTTCCCCGAACCGCTCTCTCCCACAATACCCAGGATCTCCCCCCGGTTGAGGGAAAGGGACACCCCCCGGACCGCCTGAACCGCGGTTTTGGTAAGACCCCGGAAAACAGAGAAAGCCACCTCAAGGTCCCGTACCTCCAGCAAGGGTATAGGAGCGCCATGCTCAGGCCCGGCCGATACCGCTTCCGGAACGGAAGCCGGCTTGCCGCCCCCCCTCGGTTTCGTAAAGAAGGACCGTTCCCTTCTCCCTAAACTATGGTAGGGATCGAAAAAGTCCCGGAGGGCGTCGCCGATAAAGTTAAACCCCAGGGTTACCCCCAGGAGGAACCAAACAGGCCAGAGGAGCCAGGGGTAGTTTCTGAGGTTACTCAGGGTGGAAATATCCCGTTTGATAAGGGAACCCCAGCTTACCGCGGGGTCCACGATCCCCAGTCCCAGGTAGGACAGGGTGGTTTCGGTCATAATAAACCCCGGTACCGAAAGGGCGATACTTACGATAAGGAGGCTCGCGATCTGGGGAATGATATGGCCCGAGATGATCATCGGCGCGGGAATGGTTTCCAGTTGGGCGTTCATTACAAATTCTTCCCGCTTGATCGCGTGGACCATGCCCCGGATAGTCCGGGCCGATCCGGGCCATCCCACCAAGGAGAGGATCAGGGTGATCATCATGTAAGATTGGCCGGAATCCATGGTTGAGGATAAAAGGGATCGTAAAAAAAGAATGAGGTAGAGTCCCGGGATGAGCATAAAGAATTCAGCAAAACGCATAATGGTCCAGTCCGCGGCGCCCCCAAAGTACCCCGAAAGGCCGCCGAAGAGGATGGCAAGCCCCAGGGAAATGGCGGTGGCGATAAAACCGATGGTCAGGGATATCCGGCTGCCGTGGACGATCCGGGAAAAAAGATCCCTGCCCAGGTGATCCGCCCCCAGAAGGAAGGCCGGATAGGAACCGGGAGGGCTGGTAAAGAGGTGCCTGTTCATGGGGATGATACCCCAGAGTTTGTAGGGCTCCCCCCGGCCAAAAAAGACCACCGGCCCATAGGAACCCCTGACCCGGGCATAACGCCAGTTTACGGTGTTTACCACCCGGGCCTCCTGGGCCTGGAATTTTCCTGCAAAAAGACGCAGGTTCGGGGGATGGTAGGTTTTATCCGCAAAGGAAGCGGTAGCCCCATAGGGGGCGATAAATTCGGCGAAGATCATCATCAGGTAAAGGAGAACCAGGACGATAAAAGAGAAAAAAGCTAACGGCCGCAAACGGAGATAGACCAAAAACTTTTTCATTATCCCTTCCCATACCGTATCCTGGGATCCACCAGGGCCAGGATGATGTCCGAAAGGACCATCCCCAGGAGTACCAGGAAGGAGACAAACATGATATTGGAGAGGACCAGGTTGATATCCTCCTGGAGTACCGCTTCGTACATGAGCCGCCCTATACCGGGATAGGCGAAGATGATCTCCAGAATCAGGGAACCCGAAAAGAGGCTTGCCAGGAGGTTGGCACTCCCGGTGATATAGGGGTTCAGGGTGTTCCTGAAGGCGTGGTTAAAGTAGATCCGCCATTCCCCGATTCCCCGGGCCCGGAGGCTCGTGATATAGGGCTGGCCCAGTTGGTCCAGCATGGTGGCCCGAATCATCCTGAGGGTACCGCCGATACCCCCCAAAAAAGCCGCCAGGAGGGGGAGGAAGACGTGGTGCAGGTAGGAGAAGGTGAACCGCGCCGGCGCTTCGGCAAAGGGGAAGGGGGGATAGGCGGTTACCGGGAAAAGCCCCGTCACCGAAGCGAAGAGCTGGAACAGGATCAACATGAGGATCCCCGGAAAGGCGTGGAGGACCAGAGCGAAAAAGGTTACCGCCAGGTCCGTTTTGGTCCCCGCCTTGGTGGAAAAGTAGACCCCCAGGACAAAGGAAAAAAAGGTGATGAGGACCAGGGATATGAGGTTGAGGATCACCGAATTGACCAGCCGGGAGGCGATAAGGAAGGACACCGGCGCCCGGGAAATAAGGCTCGTCCCCAGATCCCCCTGGAGGACCCGGCCCAGCCAGCGGAAATACTGGACGTAAAAGGGCTGGTCCAGCCCCAGTTCCGTCCGCCGGGCGGCAAGCTGCTCCAGGTCCATGACGTGCCGTTCCTGTCCCGGCCGGCTCTGATTTTCCCCGAAGATCTGCTGCAGCATAATCTGATCCACGATGTCTCCGGGGGCCAGTTCCATTAAACCGAATACCGCGAAGCCCAGCATAAAGAGCATAACCGCCATGGTGAAAAGCCGTCCCAGGATATAGGCAAGAAGGGGGGCCTTTTGTTTAAAAAGGAAAAAAGGCCGTAAAAATACGAGGCCTATGCCCCCGGGCTCCCCCTCTTTCATGGCTTAAGGAAAATATGGGTGGTCTCAAACCCGTGCAGGTTATCGTAATACACATTGGACAGATCCCAGCGATTCCGGAGGGCGGAAAAACTCCGGGGCCGCAGGAGGTATATCACCGGACATTGTTCCAGGATTATCTCCTGGTACTCGTTCCAGAACATTCGGGCCTTATCCCGGTCCAGGGTATAGGCCCCCTCGTTGTAGAGGTAGTCAATCCGGGCCTCCCATTCGGTGGCGGGACTTTCCTGCAGGGGATACCAGAGGTGGAGGTTGCCATCGGAGGGCCACACGTTGCTTCCCTGGGTGGGGAAAATATTGGATCCCGAAAGGCGCATCAACATGGACTGCCATTCAAAGGTGGTAAACATCTGTTCCACCATCTTCTGAAAATCAACGACCCGGATATTCACCGTGATCCCCACCTGGGAAAGCTCGGCCATGATGATCGACGCAATATCGGTGCTGATGGTACTTCCTGATTGGATAGTGAGGTCAAAGGTTACCGGCCGCTCCCGGTCGTCCCGCAGGGTTCCTGAGCCGTCCCGTTTCATGCCGATGGATTCCAGCAATTCCAGGGCCCGTCCGGGATCGTAGAGGTAACGCAGTTTTATTTCCGGGTTGTAATAGGGGTTCGGCTCGGGGAAGAAGTTGAGCTTCGGTTCCGCAAGCCCCCGGTACACCTGGGATGCGATCCGGTCCCGGTTCAAAAGACAGCTCATGGCCTGGCGGAATTCCTTTTGGGTAAACCACCCGTAGTGGGGGCTGTCCCGGTGTTTGGGGTTCTGGTTAAAGGTCCAAAAGGACGCGCTGAGGCTCCCCTCGGCGTTAAAGACCGTATAATCCACCCCGCTCTTGTTGATCAGTTCCTCCAGGTCCTCGGGCCGGGCGGTGTAGGATTCGATCTGCCCCTCCTTAAATAAAAGGAACTGGGTGTTTTCATCGGGGATTATCCGGATGATCTGTTCCTCAACATAGGGGATAGCAAGGCCGTTCCGATCCTTGTTCCAGTAATCCCTGTTCCGTTTGTATACCAGCCGCTGTCCCGGGGTGTATTCGGTGAGGAACCACATCCCCATGGAGGGTATCTTTTGGGGGTCCCCGTCCACGCTGAAAAGATCCAACACCCCCTGGACCCCCCGTTCCCGTTTGGCCTCCTCATAATCCAGCCGGGGGGCGATGGGCCCGTTGGTGGTGAGGAGGGGTTCCGCCACAATCCGGGGAAAATGGAACACAAAACGCTTGTCGTCGATTTTTTTTATATCAATATGGGCCTCGGTTCCGTCTTCCATAACGAGGAACTGGCCGTTGTAGCCGGAGCTGCTGAAGGCGGGGTCTCCATCGATCTCGTTGTACCAGAAGATCACGTCGTCGCTCGTAACCGGGATTTTCACCTCCGAATTATAGTAGCTCCAGTAGAGGTCGTCCCGCAGGGTGTAGGTGAGATCCAGGGTACCCGCCGCTTCGTCGACCGCTATTTCAAAAGCGGCACATCGGGGTTTCCACTCCCGTTTAACCACGTCGTACTCCACCAGATAGTCCAGCATACTCTCCACCACGGCCTTGGTGGCGCTGTCCTGTTCAGCCATAAGGGCGTTGAAACTCTTGGGGTCCTCATGCATGACGTCGTACCAGGTTCCGGCAACCCTGCCGGGGATAAACTCCTCCCCTTGCCAGGGTTTTGTTATGGTTTTCGCCAGAATTTCTTCAAGGCCCCCGGGACTCAAGGCATCGATAGCTTCCGGAGAAAGCTCCTCGCTGGGGGTACAGGAAGTAAAGGCGATAAGGAGGCAAAAACCGCCGATAAGGGGTAAACTGGTTTTCATAAGGGTATTGTATCGGTTCCGAATGGGGGTGTCAACGCGCGTGTGTGCCGCATTGCGGCGTGCGGGCCGGTCGGTAGACAAATCCGATCCTTTTTGATAGATTTAAGGGTAAGGGAATTGCTTGAAACTGAAGTTGGGAGCGGTTCCTTCTTACGGCGCCGTACCCAAGCGGTAAGGGAGAGGTCTGCAAAACCTTTATGCGACGGTTCGATTCCGCCCGGCGCCTTTATTATTTTTCATAATTCTTTATATTATAAGGAATTAGATGAGTCTTGTTTTATTATTGTTTACTAT
>JAISOO010000159.1 GCA_031275595.1 Spirochaetaceae bacterium
TTGCATATATATGCAAAAAATCCTCGATTATCGGGCTCCTTTATGCAGTTTGCAGGGTATAAAAATTCACTTTTGTGAATTTTTATACGATTTTGCGCTGAAGCGCAACAAACTGCTAGGGACAGGGCCGGATGGGGTCTATTATGCTCAAAAAGGGGATTAACCGCAAGGTCCCTTCAGCGAATTTTTTGTAAAACCACCGCTATTTTTGAGGTTTTCCCAAAACTTCAGTTTTTGGGAAAGGCTCTGTTTCTCTAAAAAACGGCGGCATTGGGCCGGCCCATTCCGAAAACTTGACAAAACCGGGGAGGGGGCGTATGCTCATTTGTGAGTTTTGTCTAACAAAGAAATATTTTAGGGCTGTTTCAAAGGGTCCGGTTTTAAAGAGGCGGGTTTTTGGCCGTTTTTCCAAAACCGGGTACGGCGAAAGGAGGAGACCGTGTTTAACATAAAGAAACTATTGGGCTTATCGGAGGAAGGCTTCCGGAACTTTAAACGGGCGGTCCGGGCGGTGGTGGTCTCGAACTTGTGCCTCTTTTTGCCCTTCATCGTGATCGTTCAAACCATCATCACCCTGCTCGGCCCCCTGATGGCCGGCGGTTCCGGGGAAGCGGACGTGGACAGCCGCCGGCTCTGGCTCCTTTGGGCGCTGGGGCTCATCGCCGCGGCGCTGTATTTTTTCGCCTACCGCAGCGAGTACCGCAAAACCTACACCACCGCCTACAGCGAATCGGAAAAGATACGGCTGGAAGTGGCGGAGCGGATCCGGCGGCTCCCTTTAAGTTTTTTCAACAACAAGGACCTTTCGGAACTGACCACCAACATGATGGCGGACTGTACCACCGTGGAACACGTCATGAGCCATGTGTCGCCGATCCTTTTCGGCGGCATCATCACCGACGTGGTTATCTGCGCGCCCCTGGCGGTCTACGACTGGCGTATGGCCCTGGCCGTCTTCGCCGCCCTGCCCCTTGCCTTGGGGCTCATTTTCGGCAGCCGGAAATTGCAGGCTTTTTTGGGGGAACGTCATGTGCAGGCAAAACTGGCGGTGTCCGATCAGGTGCAGGAGTACCTTGAGGGGATCAAAGTCGTAAAGGCCTTCGGGCTTTCGGGGGAAAAATCGCAGGCCCTGAAACGCGCCCTGAGGAACATGATGAAGGAGGCGATAAAGTTCGAGGGCCTCACGGGGATTTTTATCGTTCTTGCCACGATGATCCTCCAGGTGGGGATAGGCCTCGTGGTACTGACCGGGGTGTTCCTTTTGACCGGCGGCAGCCTCGGGGTGATCCCCTTCCTCACCTTTATCCTCATCAGCGCGAAAATCTATTCGCCCCTGATCGTCATCTTTACCCTGCTGCCGGAATTTTTCTATTTCCTCGTTTCCACCAAACGGATGCGGCAGGTCCGGCGGGAGCCGGTGATGGAGGGGGATGAAAAAGTTGAAATCGATAATTACACCATCGAACTTAAAAACGTCAGTTTTGCCTACCACGAGGGAGAGGACGTGATCAGCAACATCAGCCTCTCCATTCCCCAGGGGGGGGTTACCGCCCTGGTGGGGCCCTCGGGGAGCGGCAAGAGTACCCTGTCCCGGCTTATCGCCCGGTTCTGGGATCCCCGGGAAGGGGAAATTCTCATCGGCGGGAAAAACATTTCCGGCGTCGATCCCGAAGCCTTGATGCGGTACATGAGTTTCGTGTTTCAGGACGTGGTGCTTTTTAACGACACGGTGAAGAACAACATCCGTATCGGCAAGGAGGGGGCGGATGACGAGGAGGTCTACGCCGCGGCGAAGGCGGCCCGCTGCGATGAGTTTATCCGGGAGATGCCCGAAGGATACGACACGGTGATCGGCGAAAACGGTTCCACCCTCTCAGGCGGGGAGCGGCAGCGGATCTCCATTGCCCGGGCGCTCCTCAAGAACGCCCCCATCGTGCTCTTGGACGAAGCCACCGCCAGCCTTGACCCGGAAAACGAGACCCTGATCCAGGCGGCCATTTCGGAACTGGTGAAAAACCGGACGGTCATCGTCATCGCCCACCGGCTGCGGACGGTGCTGGGGGCGGACCGGATCGCCGTGCTGGATCAGGGGCGGCTGGCGGAACAGGGGTCCGGGGAGGAACTCCTGGCCGGAAACGGCCTCTTTGCCCGGCTCTACCGGATACAGCGGGAAAGCCTGGGGTGGACCGCGGCGCGGTAGGACCCCGCAAACACGGGATCGCCGGATATGGCCCGGAAACCCAACCGGAGTTTCCCGAGGAGCCTGTTGCACTTGTGGATTTTTTGCATAGACATGCAAAAAATCCTCGATTATCGGGCTCCTTTATGCAGTTTGTAGGGTATAAAAATTTACTTTTGTGAATTTTTATACGATTTTGCGCTGAAGCGCAACAAACTGCGAGGTTCCCCCAGGCAATTTAACCACGAACAAACCCGGGGATTGTATATGGCGGTTAGGGGGTTCCCCCTGGGGGCCCTTTCGCGGCATCAAATTCTGAAAGCAGATGAGGCTGTTCCGGAACTTCAGTTTTTGGAGCGGGTTCGAATGTGTTAGCATAAGATAACTTGACGAAGGGAGCCGCCGGGGGTATACTGAAAACCTCGTAGTTAGTATATTCTAACATAAAAGGGGACGGGATGAACCTTGACCGTATCAACCGGCGTTTTACCCAATTCGCCGCTTTTCAGATCCGCTGCCGGTGGTTCATTATCGCCGCCCTCGCCCTCGTAACCATCCTGGGCCTCACGGGGATGCCCAAAATGACCACCAGCGACAATATGGATGACTGGTTTGACGAATTCGACGCCATACAGATCAACACCGATCGTTTCGAGGCCCTCTTTGGGAACGAGGATCAGGTTCTGGTACTGGTCCAGGCGGAGGATGTTTTTGACCCGGAGGTGCTGAGGGTGATCCGGGATCTGGGGGCGGAGCTGCTTGAAAAAGTCCCCTACGCGAAGGAACTGCGGTCCCTGACGGATATATCCGTCTCCTTCGGAACGGAGGAGGGCATCGAAGTGAAAAGTCCCTTTGAGGACGGCATCCCCCCGGCGGGGCCGGAGCTGGAGGAAAAACGGGCCTACCTTATGTCCCGATCTTCCCTGGTGAATATGCTGGTTTCCGACGACTGCCGGGAAACCTGGCTTTCCTTAAGCCTCTACAACTACGAAGGGGAGAACGAGTCCGCTGAAATGTACACCGTGGGGCGGGCGGCCATGGAAATTATCACCGATCCTCAATGGCAAAGCCCCAAATACAGCCTGAAGCCTTCGGGCATGGCCTATACCGAATGGGAGGAACAGCTCACGATTATGGATGAAACCACCAAGCGGATTGCCGGCGGTTTTATCGTGGTGATCCTCTGCCTCATCATTTTTACCCGGTCCCTCCGGGGAATCGTGGTTCCCGTGCTGACCACCGTGGGAGGCATCGGCTCGGTTTTTGGCTGCATGGCCCATCTGGGGATACCCGCGGACTCCAACATGATGACCCTGCCTATCCTCCTGGCCATGGCCCTGTCCATCGGCTATGCCATACACCTGGTGAATGCCTTTAAGTTCCATTTCCGCCGCTCGGGGAAACGGAAGGCGGCCCTCATCGCCGCGGTGGGGGAAACGGGCTGGCCCATACTCTTTACCGCCCTTACCACCATCGCCTCCCTGCTCTCCTTTCTTTTTACCAATATCGGGGCCCTGCGCTGGCTGGGCATTACCAGCGCGCTGACGGTTTTCGCGGTGTACCTCTACGTGGTACTCCTGGTGCCCACCCTCTTCAGCTTCGGCAAAGACCGGGGATCCCCCGGGGTCCAGGGCGCCGCGGAGGGGGGAACCATCGCGGACCGGAAGTTTTACCGCCTGGGGGAATCGTTCCTGGGGAAACGCCTTCCCGTCATTATCGCCGCCTTTCTCATCATCGCCCTTTTTATCCCCGGCCTGTTCAGGATGCGGGTGAACATGGATTATTTTTCCTTTATGGGGAAAAAGATCCCCTACATCGCCCGGCTCGGGGAGATACTCAGGGCAAAAATCGGCTCCCTCTACACCTACACGGTGATGATCTCCTATGACGAGACGGATGCTTTCAAGGACCCCCGGCAGATGCGAAACCTGGACTACCTGGGCGAGGACCTGGGGGGCTTGGATTTTACCAAAGTTTCCGGGACCAGGCCCCGGGTGTCGGGGGTAACGGAAATTGTCAAGGAGATGAACCGTACCTTGAACGGGGACGATCCCGCCTCTTATGCCGTCCCCGATGATCCGGACCTGCTGGCCCAGCTTCTCTTCCTTTACGAAATCTCCGGGGGCGAAGATCTCTTTAACCGGGTGAGCGAGGATTTTTCCTCCGCCGTGCTGACGGTGGAACTTTCCGGCTACGACGCCAACCGGATAACCAAAACCATCAAAGACGCGGAACAGGCCGCCCGGGCGCGGTTCCCCGGGGGAAACACGGCGGTGGTGGGGATGATCGCCGGTTTCGTTGAAATGAACCACAAGGTGGTCTACGGGGAATTAAAATCCTTTGCCGGCTCCTTCCTCATTATCTTTATCCTCCTGGCGCTGGTTTTCGGCAGCTTCCCCGTGGCCCTCATCGGCATGATCCCCAACATCGCGCCGGTGATCATCATCGGGGGGATCATGGGATACGCCGGAATTCCCCTGGATATGCTCACCATGACCGTCATGCCCATGCTTTTAGGGATAGCCGTGGATGACACGATCCACTTTATCAGCCGCATACGGCTGGAACTGGAACAGACC
This sequence comes from Spirochaetaceae bacterium, assembly GCA_031275595.1. The sequence goes on from JAISOO010000159.1 coordinate 4,759, forward strand.
GGCTCCTACCGCCGGGGGGTTTTGAATTCCTTCGGAAAGATCGGCAAGACCCTGGGGACAACAACGGTGATACTGTGCGCCATGTTCGCCGTCTATTCCTTCAGCCCCGTGGCCATGCTTTTCCATATGGGAATCCTGGCCATCACCGGGATGGCCGCGGCGCTGCTGGCGGATTACACCCTCACGCCCCTGCTGGTTTTTATGCTGAAACCCCTGGGGAGGGAGAAGGCGGCATGAAGGCAGGGGAGGCTTCCCGGGGCTTGAGGGTGATCCCCCATGCCGGCGCCCCGGCATATTTGAAGGAAAACCCGCGGGTATCACTAAGGAGGAATCGTATGGGGAAAATTTTTTGCGCCGCCGCGGCGGTTTTTCTGCTGCTTGCGGGAAGGACGGAACTATCCGGCCAGAGCCTGAGCGCTTACGAAATCATGAAACGGGCCGACGAACGATACACCGGCGATACGGCCCAATACGAGCTGGCCATGACCCTGATAAGCGGCCGGGGCGCTCCCCGGGTGCGGGAAGTGGATTATTATTTTAAGGATTACGGGGATACGGAAAAGATCCTCATGGGATTCAAAAGCCCCCGGGACGTGGCGGGAACGGGCTACCTCTCCTTCTCCTACGATGATGAATCAAAGGATGACGATATATGGCTCTACCTCCCGGCGATGAAACGGGTGAGGCGCATCACCGGTTCGGGGAAAAACGACAGCTTCATGGGGACCGATTTTACCTACGAGGACATGGGGAACCGGAGCCTCGGCAAAGATGATTTCACCCTCCAGGGAGAGGAAACGGTGGAGGGGGCGCCCTGCTGGGTGGTGGAGGCAAAGGCCAAGGACCGCCGGGACCCCTACGGCCGGCGGGTCATCCGGGTCAGGAAGGATACCTATATGCTTGCCGCCGTGGATTACTACGACCGCCAGGACCGGCCCCTTAAAACCCTGCGGATTTCCGGCATCGATCAAATCGACGGCATCTGGACCGCCCAAAAAATGGAAATGACCAATGTGCAGGACAAACACACCACGGTGATCGATATATCGGATATCCGGTTTAATATCCCGCTGGAGGACAGCCTCTTTACGGTTACGAATCTGGAACGGGGAAGCGGGCGATGAAACGGGGCTTAGCGGCGGTTTTTGGGCTCTGCGCCCTTTTTCCCCTGGCCGCCCAGGTAGGCATAGAACTCCACGGCTCGGTGGAAACCTTCGGCGCCTTCTCCTTCTCCCAAGACTTCGATCTGACCGATTCCCGCGCCTCCTTTACCGGGGAAGTGTCGGCCTGCGCTGACCGGGCTTCGGCCTTTGTTTCCCTTTCCGCGGAGTATAACGGCGCGAGCCCCGACCGCAGCGGTTTTTCCCTGGGGGAAGCCTGGGTGGATTGGAACGCCGGGGGCTTTAACCTCCGGCTGGGACGGCAGCTCCTTTCCTGGGGTACCGCCGACGGCCTTATCCTTACCGATGTGGTCTGTCCCCCAAACCTTACCGCCTACGCGGGGCTCGATTTTGCCGGAAGCCGCCTGGCGGTGGACGGCGTCAAACTGCGGTACTCCTTTCCGGTCCTTGCCGTCGAGGGCGTATGGCTTCCCCTTTTTACCCCCGCCCGCCTTCCCGGGGATCCCCGAAATCCGCTGCACGAAATTTTTTATCCCCCCTCGGTCGACATGAACGGAAGAATTCCGGTTTTTATGGCGGATGCCGCCCCGCCCTGGAGCATCGCCGATGGGGAATACGGCCTTCGGGTTTCCTGGTATACCCCGGCCCTGGATTTTTCTTGCATGGCTTTTTACGGCTGGAACGATATTCCCTATACGGAAAAAAAATTGATCCCCCCGGGAATTGAACTTACCCCGGGGTACGGGAGGACCGTTACCGCCGGGGCGGACGCCGGCATCCCCCTGGGGGATTTCCTCCTGCGGCTGGAGGCGGCCTGGACCGGAGGCGGCCGCTATGACCCTCCGGCCGGGGAAACGGCGGCGGCGCTGCGTGGGGGGCAGATCGGCGATCCCGTGGTCAGGCATAACCTCAAAGCCCTGGCGGGCATTGACTGGAACCCCTCGGGCTGGACCCTTTCCGCCCAATACTATGAGGATCTCCTCCCGGACGCCCGCGGCGGCGGAACAGCGCGGCCCTGGCGGAAAAACGGGATCAGCCTGCGGATTGCCAAGGGCTTTTTTCGGGAAACCCTGCATATTTCGGCCTGGGGTTATCTGGACCTGGCCGATTTCGATACTGCCGGCAGCCTGTCCGCCGATTACGCCCTGACCGACGCCTTGAGCCTCTCCTGGGGGACCGACTTTTTTACCGGCGGTATTGATAACCGGGGAAGCTACGCGGCCTATAGGGAGCTCAGCTGCGGATGGTTCAGGGGTATTTTCCGGTTCTGAAAGGTACCGCGCGGAGAGGAACTGCCGGCCCCTCAAGGCACTTCCCATCCCGCTTTATATGCCTGGCTGCCTGTGCGATTTACTCAAGACGGCGGGCCGTTTCTTGAAGGGCTTTACGAGCGGCCCATAGATATGCATAACCAGGAGAAGCAACGCGGGCGCGGCATGACCGGATCTTACGGAGGGGCAAGGCGGCGGTATTCTTTGAGCAGCTTTACCGCTTCCGTCGGCCGGTAAGCAGCGTAACCATGGATACCCGGAGGCACGGCCTTTTCCCCGGGAGACGCGCGGTATTGATTTGGCGGCCGGCCGGTCAATGCTTTGAACACCCGGTAATTGGGGCATTAAGAACTCCCGCCATTATGTGCTTGATGTGGCCTTTGGCGGGGACGCCTGCCGGATACAGAGCGGTAACGCGCCTGAGAACCAGAAGATGCTTTTCCCCTTTGTGGAGTGAGATCAACCAGGAAAGGGATTTTTTTACCTTTTTCATAGAAAAAAGACTATACAAAACAAAAAAAACAGTTTATACTATTCTTAATCTGGGGAATTTTCGGAACTCTCCGGTCAGATTTCCAGAGGTTTCGGCAAATGGTATAGGTAACAGGGGTTTTATCGGATGAGTGATTTCCTTGTACAAATGGAAGGAATAGAAAAGAGTTTTCCAGGGGTACATGCACTGAGCAATTGCTGTTTTGAACTACTCCGCGGGGAAGTTCATGGATTGGTCGGTGAAAACGGCGCGGGAAAGTCAACCTTGATGAAAGTGCTTTCCGGTATTTATGGGAAAGACGCTGGAACTATCAGGGTCCGAAACGAAATCGTGGAAGTTCATAATACCAAACAGGCTCAAAATTTGGGGATTAGTATTATCCATCAGGAATTAAATCTGATGAAGCATCTTACCGCGGCTCAGAATATTTTCATGGGCCGGGAACAGAAACGGGGGATGCCGTTTCTCGTGGATGATACGGAGATCAATCATAAGGCCGAGGAATTGTTTAAACTGATTAATCTCCGTCTTGATCCCCGTATTAAGGTATCGGGGCTCACGGTCGCCCAGCAACAAATGATCGAAATCGCCAAGGCCCTTTCTTTTAACATGGACGTGCTTATCATGGACGAACCGACCTCGGCCTTAAGCGACACTGAAATAGAAGAACTTTTTAAGGTTATACGGAATCTGCGGAACCAGGGTAAGGGGATTGTGTATATTTCTCACCGCATGGATGAACTGCACCATATTTGCGACCGGGTTACGGTTATGCGGGATGGCCGCTATATCGCTACTACGCCTATAAAGGATATTACCACCGAACAGATCATTGCCCAGATGGTGGGACGGGAAATTTATGAAAGCCATCATCCCCACGGGGATACTTCAAAAAACGAAGTGGTCATGGAAATTAAGGGTCTTACCCGGGGACGGGCGGTGCAGGATGTATCCTTTCAACTCCACAAAGGAGAAATTCTCGGGTTTGCGGGACTTATGGGTGCCGGAAGAACCGAGACCATGCGGCTTATCTTTGGGGCGGATCCCCTGGAGCGGGGAGAGATCTTTGTCAAAGGGGAGCAGGTGCTCATCAGGCAGCCGAAGGATGCTGTGCGTTACGGTATCGGGTATCTTTCGGAGGACCGCAAGCGTTTCGGCCTCGCCCTGGGTATGTCCGTAAAGGTTAATACCGTCATGGCTTCCCTCAAAGACTTCTTAAAACCCCTGGGGGTACTCGATGAGGCAAAATCGAAAAAAGTAGCCCAGGAGTACATAGAACGGCTTAACACGAGAACTCCCAGTGTGGAACAGCTGGCAAAGAATCTTTCCGGCGGCAATCAACAGAAGGTCGTCGTAGGAAAATGGCTGGTCCGTAACAGTGACATCCTTATCTTCGATGAGCCGACCCGGGGTATTGACGTGGGTGCCAAGAGCGAGATTTATAAGCTGCTCAATGAGCTGGCGGACCAGGGAAAATCCATCATCATGATATCTTCTGAACTGCCGGAGATTCTGCGCATGAGCCACCGTATCGTGGTAATGTGCGAAGGCCGAATAACCGCCACGTTAAGTGCCGAGGAAAGTTCTCAGGAAAAGATAATGTATTACGCAACGTTGCGTAATAATGCCCTTTCGGCTTAACTTTAAGAACAGGCAGGAATAGGATAGTATGGCAAAGAATATAATTTTAGGCAAACAAATCAATTCTAAAGCAATTCAGACACTACTTGCTTTTACCGCCCTTATTTTATTGATCGTCATCTTTTCTGTTTTGTCTCCCAACTTTCTGACCTACAGTAATTTAGTTACCATTTTGCTGATGACCGCCGTGAACGGTATTCTGGCGGTGGGAATCACCTTTATTATCGTAACCGGTGGCATAGACCTGTCCATCGGAACGGTTATGACCTTCTGCTCGGTTATGGCCGGGGTCTTTATTACCATGCTGGGGTTGCCTATCTTCGCGGGAATCATCGCGGCTGTTATTGCCGGTGCCCTGTGCGGGTTTGTCAATGGCGTGAGTATTGCCAAGCTCAAGCTCCCCCCCTTTATCGCTACCCTGGGGATGATGAATATTACCAAGGGGCTTAACCTCATCGTTTCAGGCACCAAACCGGTTTACTTTTCCGATGCCCCGGCCTTTGGGACTATCGCTACAAAACCGATTCTGGGAATTCCCCTGGGGGTCCTTATATTTTTCGGCGCCGCGTTGATAGCCTCGTTTATCCTCTCCAAAACCATCATGGGTCGGTATACCTTTGCTATCGGCTCCAATGAAGAAGCCGCGAAACTTTCGGGAATCAATACCGATGTGTGGAAAATCGCCATTTATTCCATGGGCGGCGCCTTTTTTGGTATTGCGGGAATCGTCATGGCCAGCCGGCTGAACTCCGCTCAGCCCGCCTTGGGCCCCGGCTACGAGATGGACGCCATCGCGGCGGCGGTTATCGGCGGGGCCTCCATGTCGGGAGGTGAGGGAAGCATCCTCGGAACGGTGATCGGCGCTTTTATCATCACGGTCCTTACCAACGGACTGCGGATACTTTCGGTGCCCCAGGAATGGCAGATGGTAGTGACCGGCCTTATTGTTATAGGCGCGGTTTATATCGATATAGCCCGGCGAAAAATAAAATGACGCTGCTTTAGCGTACCCGAGGGGCTTTCCTAGAACTTCAGTTTTTGGGAATGGCTCCGTATTTAAAAACATTTCAAAAAGGCCGATTTAAGGTATGGTATCATCAATAGCCTTTTGGTTGTTGAAAATATAAAAATTGCCATGTTAAATCATGGTAACAGCAGGAGGATGTTATGAAAAAATTGTTTTTAGTGGTTCTGTGCCTTATGGTCGCAGTTTCCGGTATGGTATTCGCCAGAGGCGGAGCCCAGGGGGGGGGGGGGGGGGCCCGGGCCGGGGGCGGAAACAAAAAGTT
>JAISOO010000168.1 GCA_031275595.1 Spirochaetaceae bacterium
TTCTTTTTATCACCCCCCCGGCATTAGTATCCGGCGGTCCAAGGCCCGCTTTTTCATATAAACCTCAAGAGGCTTTCCCCAAAACTGAAGTTTTGGAAAAGCCTCTCTCGTGTGGAAATTTTTATAAACGCCCCTGATACCGGATGCGCGACCTATGCCTGTCCCGCGGAACCCAGGACGTTTATATTTTTATGCGCATACAGCTTTTTAAGTTCCTCCCGGGCGGGTCCCAGGTATTTTCTGGGATCGAATTCATCGGGTTTTTCCACAAGAACCTTACGGATACTCGCGGTCATGACCAGGCGCCCGTCGGAGTCGATGTTGATCTTGCATACCGCGCTTTTTGCCGCTTGACGAAGCTGTTCTTCCGGAATACCTACCGAATCCTTAAGGCTTCCGCCGTATTGTTCGATGATTTTGACGTATTCTATAGGGACCGAAGAAGAACCGTGGAGGACGATGGGGAATCCGGGGATCCGCTTTTCAATTTCTTTGAGGATGTCGAAGCGTAGCGGAGGGGGAATAAGGATACCGTTGGCGTCCCGGGTACACTGTTCCGGCTTGAATTTTGCCCGGCCGTGGCTGGTACCGATGGAAATAGCAAGGGAATCCACCCCGGTTTTTTTCACAAAATCTTCCACTTCGGACGGCTGGGTATAGTGGGAATGTTCCGCGGATACATCATCTTCAACCCCGGCCAGGACCCCTAATTCCCCCTCTACGGTAACGTAATCCTTCCGGGAATGGGCGAATTCACAGACTTTTTTGGTCAGGGCCACATTTTCATCGTAGGGCAGGTGGGAACCGTCGATCATCACCGAAGAAAACCCCGTTTCAATACAGTCTTTGCAGAGTTCAAAGCTATCCCCATGATCCAGGTGGAGAACTATGGGGATGTCGTATCCCAACTCATGGGCATATTCCACGGCGCCCCGGGCCATGTTTTTAAGGAGGTTCTGATTGGCATACTTTCGGGCGCCGGAGGAAACCTGCAGGATCACCGGAGATTTAGTTTCCACACAGGCTTGAATAATGGCTTGCAGCTGCTCCATATTGTTAAAATTATACGCCGGAAGCGCATAGCCGCCGCTTACCGCTTTTTTGAATAATTCCACCGTATTAACTAGTCCTAGTTCGGTATAACTGGTCATATAAAACTCCTTGATTTGGGACACCCTCAGAATCACGACCTTGGAACTATCCCATTTTAATTTAATACTATGGCATAGACCCCTGATTGGTCAAGAACATCAGATACAGATAATATACCCAGGATCATTCGACAAAGGAAATGGGGTTACCCTCCTCCGAACGGCCAACGTAATGCCTCAAAATAAAATCTTACCGACCGACCGATTGACAAATCACCGGGTTAAAGGTACATTGATTAGAAAGGGACCCATAGGCAAGTTGCCTTTTCCAGGGCTGACTCGGTTAAAGGTATTCCAACTGAAAAGTTGTGGACCGATCTTCGGATCGGGGTATGGAGCCCTGCCAATTTCCTGTTTCAGCGAAGATATCGGCAAGCAAGCTTGCTCTAGACTTGCCCCAAGGTTCTATGCTCCCCGGTAAGTACCCCTTGTCGGCTTTACCCCGGTAAAATCACTACCGGTGAGAAAAGGGGGAAATTCGGAGAGGGGGGGCATAAAAAAGGAACGAGCCGGGTTCTTTTATTCAAAGCCGGGTCGAATGCCCAGAACCCGCTTATCGGTTCGCGGGGGAGCTTCAGGGCGGGGAGCGTCATAAGCCGGTTGTATGGTTTAGCTATGGAATTTAGGAAACATAAAAAAAAAATAATTTTATGGGGTATCGTTGTTTTTATTCTGCTCTTAGGGACGGGGATTTTTTTCTCCCGTTCTCCGGTGTTGGTGGTAACCGATCCTTTCTTTGATGCCCTTTATAGCCGCCGGAGAACCTGGGAAAAACGGCTGGAACTCTCTTTCCGTTTTTTCCGGCCGGTAAAAACGGTTTTTATCGGTGAAAACGCCGATCAGGATGCGGTACCCTTTGCCGTGGAAGCGGCCTCGGCCAAACCCTTTTGCGTATTATTCCCTTTCCGATACAGCGAGGGTGCTCGGCGGTATGTCCGCCAGTATCCGGAGATCCCCGCGGTGGTTCTTGGGGGCCGGCTTGCCCCCCCCCAAGGGGAGGAAGGGCTCCTCTTTTTCGGAACCGATACGGTTCTGGACATGTATCGGGCTGGTCTTTGTGCGGCGGCTTTCATTCAATCCGAGGAGGAGGTTTTTGTATTTCCGGATCCCTTTATTACCAGGATGGATAGGGATGCCTTTTTGGAGGGACTGCGGGCGGGAGGGTATATGAAGGAACCCCTCTACATGAATGTTTATGCGGATTTGAGCTCCCGGACGGGTATTTCCGTGGTGATGAGCGGAACTCCCCCGTCTTTTTTGGCGGCAGGAGTAAAAATACCGGTGATTCTTTTTTCATGGATGGATCCGGCGGTAAGTTCCCAGGATGTGAAGCTTATTTTTGATGATTCGCCCTGGGTTCTGGCCAAGGAAGCGATCGATATCCTTGCCCAGGGAGGGAAGGAGGGGGTAATTCCTTCGGAAATAGTGGTTTTACGCCGGAGAAATCAGGAAAAGGCCCTGGTAACGGAATTACAAAATTTGATACGCCAAAAACAGGCAATGCCGTAAATACCAGGCCTTTCCCAAAATCCGGTTGGTTTTGGAAGAAATGGGTGCCCTCAGTAAAGCGGTCCGTTTTTTCCTTCTTAAGATTTGTCTTTTCAAAATTGCGGCTGTCGAATTTTGAAAAGGTCTTATTTTTTACAAAAAACAATAAAAAAAAGTCTTATATGGCCGATAATTAAGAGGGTATTGTTATTTTTTCATAGTAAAATGGGGTTAAGTGTTTGACAAAGACCCCGTGAGGAAATATAATCGTAGCAGACCTAATTCCCCAATGATTGGAAAAGGAGTATGGGATGAAACAAGGAAGTTACCGGGCTGTATGCTTTATTTTTTTGGCATTTATAGCGGTAGTTTTGGTATGTGGCGATGAAGCCATCGTTAATCTTCAGTCCAGGGATCTGGACCTTTTTGATGGTAGCAGTGGGTATACTTGGAGGCTTGAGGGTAGTAAATTTTCCACAAAGACAGATACGGACACCTTTCCCAAGATAACCCAAGTGGCTCTTGGACCGACGGCCATAAGGGGCGCAGACCAGGAACAAACGAGCCTTGGTATTTGGGGCCGTTTTGATCGGCAGGGGTATAACTGGATAGATGTGTATCCCGTGGCGGCCGACGGGGGAAATGACGCGGGCCCCGCGGAAATACCGATACCGGGCAGGGTTAAAGAACTGGATCTGTGGGTGTGGGGTTCCAATCTTAATTATACCCTGGAAGCGTATGTTCGGGATTATAAGGGAATCGTACATACCCTCAATTTGGGCAATCTGGCGTATGAAGGTTGGAAGAACCTGCGGGTTGCCGTTCCCAGTTATATCCCTCAAATAAAGCGGGTGTTACCCCGGTTAACCTCCTTAACGTTAGTAAAATTCCGTATCTGGACCCCGCCCTCAGAGCAGGTGAATAATTTTTATATTTATTTTAGTCATTTGAAGGTGTTAACCGATATCTTTGAGCATCGATATGATGGTGACGAATTAGCGGATCCCGATCGGGTGCAGGACCTTTGGGCTGCTAGTTCTTCCAATAATTAAAAGGAGGCCGTTACATGAAACGTATTTTTATCGCAGCTTTGATTCTGTATAGTGCGGGGTTTCTATTTGCCCAGCAAAATGAAATTGGCGCCCCCAATGCCGAACGGATCGGAGTTGACGCGGCCCAGCAGCAATTAAAGGAAATATCGGTGGATAAATTTGAGCATGATGGGTATTGGCTTTCCTCCATGTCAAGTGATGTGGGGTATACGACAACCCGGCTTTTTAGCGGCGCTCCTCAAAACAAAGTATCGTTGGAGGATGAGGAGGGGCTTAATATCCCCGATCAGTATGTCCTTGGTACCAGAGTTGATTTTCTCCGCAGGGGTCATTCCAGTTTTACCATTTTTCCGATTCGGCCCATTCCGATTGAGGGGATTACCAAAACAATTTCTGTTTGGGTTGTGGGACGTAACTATAATCACGATCTGAATATCCTGCTTCAGGATTATTTCGGCCGACCCTTTGAGCTTTATGTAGGCAAACTCAATTTTCAGGGGTGGAAAAAACTTACGGTGGCGGTTCCCCCCCAGGCGGCGGATGGTATAAACGGCATTGTTCAGCGGAATTATCATTATAACAATCAGCTGGGCATTAAGATCACCGGATTCCGGGTTGACTGCGATCCGATGGAAGCTTACGGAAGCTATTATATTTATTTTGATGATCTTCGGGCGGTGACGGATCTTTTTGCGGAGAACAACCGGGATACCGACGATATGGCGGATGCCTGGTAGTTATTTGTTTCCCCCGGCGCCTGCGGTGTAGGCGCCGGACGCCTTTTTTCCCCTCCTTGACAGCGGCGGCTCATGTCTTCCCAGAGCGGTAAGTTGATACCGGTTTCCCTGGGACTAGGCGCCGTCGTTGGCTTAAATCCTCAACAGGGCGGTTATCTGGTATCGGAAACCTCCGGGAACCGGCATAACAGCCCCCGGCCAGGACGGGTGGGATAGAAATCTCCCTTGGCGGACGAGGGGTTATGAAAGCTGCGGAAGCGGAGACTGCCGCAGACTGGGGGGCGCAAAATTCCATATCCTCCCGGCGGCGCCTGAGGAGGGTAAATCGGTTAAGCGATAGACCCAGGCATGGCCTTTTTTGCCGATCCTGGTTGTGATGGAAAGCCGGGTAAGGACATAGAGGGTTTTTCCCGCCAGGGCAGGGTGAATCCCCGCTTTATCCCCTAGGGAACGGACCGTAAAGGTCTCATCTCTCTGAAAAGGAACAAAACACCGGTAGTCGCCGGGGCTGCTTAGGGGAATAGAGCCGTGGTGAACCAGCAGTTCCCGGCCGGCGATGCTGACCCCCCGGCGGCGCCAGGAGCCCCGGCCGTCCCGAACCCGTTGCTCGGATACTTCCACCAGGGCAAGCTCTATGGTTACCCCGGGAATTTCGGGCAGATCCGGGGCATAGACCAGGACCTTGAAGAGGTCCCAGGGGTTCCCTTTTCGAGGGCTTTTTCTGCGGGAGAGCAGGGTTCCCCCTTCGTCAAAAAGTTCCAGATATTTTGTGACCATAATAGGGTGGATAATACGGACCGGACCGGTTTCGGTTAGTCTTTCAACCTTATCCCGAAGAGGTTTAAAACTACCGGTTTGAACTTCGATATATTCCCCCGCTTCATTTAGGCCATCGCAAACATACCCCTTTAAGGGAATTTCGGTTTGCCCTCCTTCGCCGGCATAGCGGAATTTGAGGGCCCGATGGAGACCGCTTTCACCCTCGGTACCGATTCCCTTCATGGACGATTCCCGGTATAGGCCAGGAGTTCTTGGGCGCTGAGGAGTTCCAAAAAATGGAAGGTTTCATTACCCCCCCGGTTTTCATTTACCTTGATCCGGCTGACCCTAAAGGCGATCATCCGGTTAGTCTTCAGGGGAAGATCCAGGGGATTACCGTTTATATCCACAATTTCATTTAACGAGAGCCGTCCCCGAATCTCCTGGACATCCCCTTCGGGAAAAACGATAAAATATTCATTCAGAAACATAGCTTGATCATACCGGGCTGTTTCCTTCGATACAAGACCTCGGACCTGTCCGGTCAGTGAACATTCGGTCAGGGCCGGGACACAAGCATCAAAATCCTAAACAAGCGTGTAGTGTCCAAGAAAAAAAAAGTTACTGTTTATAATTTTTTCTGAGATAAAGGATTGACCGGAATAAATTTATGAATGTAATATAAGTAAGTGGGATAAGTTAGGAAAAAATGGGAAAAAATAGGAAAAAGTGGACTGGATTTATTAATAGGGGAATTTAATAACACCTTAGATGATAAAGGCAGGGTGAGCCTCCCTTCGCGGTTTCGTTCCATTTTACCGGATAATAAGGTATTCCTAACCCAGGGTGGCGAGGATTGTATATGGGTATGTCCTCCCGAGTTTTGGGAAGACCTGTTGCAAAAAGTTTTGAATTCCACTTCTATTTTTAAGGCCAGTTCCCGGGTGGTCAGGCGGCGGATAATCGGCCCGGCCCAGGAAGTGGAAATTGACAAGGCCGGTCGTATCGCTATTCCCCAAAGTCTCAGGGATTTTGCGGGACTTTCCAAAGACTGTGTCATATTGGGTCAATTGGACTATATGGAAATATGGAACATCGACCGATACCGGAACTATAAGGGTTCCACCGAAGCGGAATTCAGGATGAGTTTTGAAGAATTAGGTTCAAATACCCGGGCGGCGGCTCCTTCTCCTGTGGGGGGACTTGATCCTGAGGAAGGTAAAGAATAATTATGGAAATTATTCATACGCCGGTTTTACTGGAAGAAACTATTTTTTACCTTGGCCCCCGTTCCGGTGGGGAACTCATGGTGGACGCCACCTTGGGAGAAGGGGGACATAGCTATGCCTTCTTGTCCCGTTTCCCCAGTCTGCGGATAATAGGGATTGACGCGGATGGGGATATTCAGAAGGTTGCCCGGGAGCGGCTTAAGGAATTTGGAGACCGGATACATTTTTATCCCGGATGGTCCCAGGAATTTTTCGCGGATATTCCCCGGGATATTAAACGGCCCGATACCATCCTGTTGGATCTGGGGGTGAGCCGTTATCACTATGAAAAATCCCGCCGGGGGTTTAGTTTCGGTAAGGATGAGGTATTGGACATGCGGATCGACCTAAACCGGGGAATTCCGGCGGCACAGCTCCTGGCCCGGCTCTCCGAAAAGGAATTGGCGGATCTCATCTATAATTACGGGGAGGAGCGGTATTCCCGGCGTATCGCCCGCGCTATTATCGAAGCCCGTTCCCATTCGGCCATAACCAGTTCCGCGGTTCTGGCGGAAATCGTGGAACAGACGGTTCCTTCCGCTTACCGGCGGGGGGCGATACACCCTGCAACCAGGACCTTCCAGGCGCTGCGGATAGCGGTAAATGGAGAATTATCCCAACTGCCGGATCTGCTGGAGGCGGCGCTGGGGGCCCTGGAACCCGGGGGGCGTTTGGGGGTTATCAGTTTTCATTCCCTGGAAGACCGGATGGTGAAAAACTTTTTTCGGGAGAAAAACAAGGACTGTACCTGTCCCCCGGAAGCGCCGATATGTAGATGTGGGGGACGCCGGGTTATTAATCTTTTAACCCGCAAAGCGGTATCCCCCGGGGAAGATGAGGTAAAAAACAACTCCCCTTCCCGAAGCGCTAAATTGCGGGCGGCAGAAAAAGTTCTGGACGAGGATAGCCGGTGATGAAACAACGGATGATTCTATATTTTGTAACCCTTACGATCCCTTTGTTTTTGGGCCTTACCGTTTGGCAAGCCACTAGGTATGCGGAGTTGAAACAAGAGGTGAAGGCGCTGGAAGCTATCCAGGAGGAGTGGATAGAAAGCAACAAACGGCTTATCGTGGGAATTGCCGTATTGTCTTCTCCGGAACGGATAGCGTATATCGCCGAGCGTGAGTTGGGATTATCCAAAAAGCAGCCCGAAGAAGTGCTGCAGGTTCGGATAAAGAGGACCAACCATGCCGATGGGTAATTGGTGGAGGGTTAGGTGTTTTTAAAATTTGTTTACCCTTTGGTTAAATATTTTAGTCCTCTCAATATCCTGCAGTATCTTACCTTTCGGGGGGCCTATGCGGCGTTAACAACCCTCTTGATCTGCTTTATGTTTGGCCCCCGGATTATTGAGTCTCTGCGAAAGCTAAAGGTTGGACAGTCTGTCAGGGGGGACGGGCCGGAGACCCATCTGATAAAAAACGGAACCCCCACCATGGGCGGGGTTTTCATTATCATCTCCATGACGGTGGCGGTACTGCTCTGGGAGGATATGAACAATGGTAAAGTATGGCTTACCCTGGGGACCCTTGTTTGTTTCGGTGCCGTGGGCTTTCTGGATGATTATCTTAAGGTAAGACGGCATAATTCAGAGGGACTTCCTGCTTGGACAAAATTGACTTTTCAGTTTCTGATAGCTTTTACCATTGTGTTTGTTCTTTATTTTTCCGGAGACGAAGGGATTACTTTCCTTTATTTGCCGTTTTTTAAGAACCCGGTGGTGGATATGGGGAAGCTCTGGATTCCCTTTGCGATACTCCTCGTGGTGGGAGAATCCAACGCGGTTAATCTCTCCGATGGTTTGGACGGCCTGGCCGCGGGTCTCCTAATCCTGGTTTTTATTGCCCTGGCGATTCTTACCTACCTTTCGGGCCGGGTGGATTATTCTTCTTATTTGGGGATCCCTTATATCAAGGGCGCCGGAGAATTGACCGTCTTTTGCCTTGGGGTGGTTGGGGCCTGTGTGGGCTTTCTCTGGTTTAACGCCCATCCCGCTGAAGTTTTTATGGGAGATGTGGGAAGTTTATCGTTGGGGGGTGTTATTGCCACCATTTCTCTTATAATTAAGAAGGAGGTCCTGATCCTTATCATCGGCGGTGTTTTCGTGTTGGAAGCCGCTTCGGTGATCCTCCAGGTTATGATGTATAAAATACGGAAAAAACGGGTCTTTAAAATGGCCCCTTTGCATCATCATTTTGAATTATCCGGCTGGGCGGAAACCAAGGTGGTTATTCGTTTCTGGATCCTTGGGGGATTGTTTGTGATTATAGCCCTTTCGACCTTGAAAATTCAATAATGGGGTTCCTATGACGGAGAGATATTTATGAACCAATTTGTTGTCGAGCCGGCAGGTCATGGGAACCATTACGATCATCTTTTGATAGCCGTTATTTTTCTTCTCACCGGTGTGGGTCTGGTTACCCTGTATTCCGCTTCCTATGCCTTCGGAGAGCGCTTTTTTGAGGATGGGTTGTATTTCTTTTCCCGGCAGGTTGTTTTTGGGGCCTTGGGGATCCTGTTGTTTTTTCTCGCCCTGCGGATACCCCTGCGGATATTGCGAAAATGTATTGTTCCCCTGGTTTTAGGAACCCTCTTGATGTGCCTTTTTACCTTTGTTCCCGGTATTGGGGTTATGAAAAACGGCGCGGCCCGGTGGATACATATCGGTTCCTATACTTATCAGCCTTCGGAGTTGGTTAAGCTGGTATTGCCTTTGTATTTAGCCCACATACTTACCAAAAAAGCGGATAAGATCCGGGTTTTTTCTTCGGGGATATTGCCTCCCGCTATGGTAACCATGCTTTTTTTCTTTTTAATTTATTTACAGAACAATTTTTCCACCGCCTTGTTTGTCGCGATAAACGCCCTCGTTGTTTTTTTCTTTGCGGGGGTACCGTTCGGTTATTTTATCGGCGCCGGGGTAATCCTGGGCCCCCTGTCAGCCCTCCTCATTTTTACCAAGGAACACCGCCTGCGGAGGCTTATCAGTTTTATCTGGCCCGACTGGGAACCCTTGGGCGCGGGTTATCAGGTCCATTCCTCCATCCTGACTATAGAATCCGGGGAATTTTGGGGTAAGGGTATCGGCCAGGGGATAAGAAAAATATCCAGTGTACCGGAAATACATTCGGATTTTATTTTTTCTTCTTATGCGGAAGAAACGGGTTTTATCGGCGTCCTGTTTTTCTTCCTCCTCCTCGGGATCTTTATGGTGAGGGGGTATCGGGTGTCTTTGCGGACCGAAGATACCTTTGGGCGGCTCCTGAGTTTCGGGCTGGTAACCACCATAAGTTCCCAAATGCTTTTGAATGTCGCGGTAGTTTCCGGGGTTCTTCCCGCCACGGGAATACCCCTGCCGTTTTTTTCCGCCGGCGGCTCTTCTCTGGCCACCACCCTCTTGATCGCCGGTTTGATCGTAAATGTTTCAGGACTTTCCCAGGAATTTGAGCCTTCCCGGAATACCGGGATTTTTAGGGGACCGGAGGTAAATTTTGGCTAGTTATTATGCCTATGCGGAAGAGACTGTTTCCCATGGCAAAAAAAATGTTTCCGGTTTGGACAGGAAACTTAAACGGATCGTTATTATCCTTGCCATGGTGGTGGGGGCGGAACTCTGCTGGTTTCTTTTTATCAGCCCCTGTATGCCCTTGCAGGCGGTGGAAGTAACGGGGATGCCGGATATTGAGCGCGACCTGATTTTGAACCGGGCGGGGATCAATTCCCATTCTTCGTATATGACGGTAAAACCCGCGGTGGTTGAAGCCCACTTGGAGGGGCTTCATCAGGTCCAATCCGCCAAGGTGATAAAACATTTTCCCGACTCGGTGATGATAGTACTTGAACCCCGGAGAGCCCTTGCTTTTACCCTGGCCAGAATAGGGGGAAAAGTTACCCCGGTATTTTTTGATAAGGGGGGGGTGATCTTTAAAATCGGAAACAATGCAGGGGATAAAATTCTTTCTCCGTCCATACCCCTGATATCCGGTCTTGCCTTGGACGAGCCGGTATTGGGGATGCGGCTTCCCTCGATATTCGCCGGGTTTCTCGCCAGCCTGGAACGGATCCATGCTTCCGCTCCTGAACTGCTGACCGCTTTTTCCGAGATTAGGATCCATCAAAAAAACTACGATGGATTTGACCTTATTCTTTACCCTAATCACGACCAGGTTAGGATCCGCTCTGCGGCGGAATTGAATGAAGATATGCTTCGATATATGATGCTGGCGATTGATGTCATTGTTTCTCAGGGTACGCAGGTTGATGAAATTGATTTTAGAACTGGTACGGCATCCTATACCATAAAGGAGGCATCCTCTGGCTAATGATGATTTAGTGGTTGGTCTCGATATCGGCACCACCAAGGTCTGCGCCGTGATTGGCGAGCGCAATGAAAATGGGACACTCGAAATAACCGGCGTGGGGAAAAGCGCCTCCACGGGCCTGCGCAAGGGGGTGGTGGTAAATATCGAAGCCACCCTTAAGTCGGTTGCCGCCGCGATTGAGGCGGCGGAGATGATGAGCGGCCGGGAGGTCCACACCTGCTGGACCGGTATCGGGGGAAGCCACATCGACGGAATTAATTCCCGGGGGGTTGTGGCGGTTACCGGAAAAAACCGGGAAACCCGGGAGATTGGTCCTGAAGATATTAATCGGGTGTTAGAAGCGGCCCGGGCGGTGGTAATCCCTATGGACCGGCAGGTTCTGGAGGTAATCCCCCAGAGTTATATTGTGGACGATCAAAAGGGTATTAGGGATCCGCTGGATATGATCGGCGTTCGTCTTGAGGCCGAGGTTCATATCATAACCTGTTCCGTAACCAGCGCCCAAAATCTTATGAAATGTGTTAACCGGGCTGGTTTTAGGGTTAACGATATGATCCTCCAGTCCCTGGCCGCGGGCCGTTCCGTCCTCACCGAAGAAGAAAAGGAATTGGGGGTAGCCCTGATAGACTTGGGGGGAGGGACTACCAATGTCATGGTGTATACCGGAGGTACTCCGTATTCGACCACCACGATTCCCGCGGGGGGTATCCAGGTTACCGGCGATATATCCATGCTTAAAAATATCGCCTTTGAAACCGCCGAACGGATCAAGCTGGACGCGGGGTGCTGCTGGGATGAATTTCTTGAAGGGGATGACGATATCATCGTTCCCGGGGTTGGGGGACGGCCCCCCCTGCCCATACCGAGATCCCAGCTCCTGGCGATTATCCGTCCCCGGATGGAGGAGATCTTTACCATGGTGAAGGAAAGACTGGATAAGCTTTCTCTTTCCCGGCCCCTGGGAGGGGGAGTCGTCCTCTGCGGCGGGGGAGCCCAGCTTCTGGGCGCCGCAGAATTGGCTTCCCATGTTTTTAAATTACCCGTCAGGGTAGGGATCCCCCTGCCGGTGGGAGGACTGGTGGATGAGTACCGGAGTCCGGTATACGCCACCGCCGTGGGGCTGGTTTTGGAAGGGGCCCTGCGGGAAGAAAAACAGGGAGGCGAGCGGGGGATGGACATTCGTTCCCACGAAAAGGGGCAGGCTCCCCTGATCAGTAAACTGGTAGAGTGGTTAAAAAAGGAATTTTTTTAAAGTAAATCGGTTTCAAAATTCGATGGTTCCGAAGCCATGATTGAAACCGTCGCAATAGGGCGGATGGGAACGTCCTGAAAATATTCGGAATAAAAAAATGATTTGGGAGGGGTGTTATGGACATTCAAGTGTTGGACGAAAAAGGCGCCAATGAAAGACGGACAGTTATCAAAGTTATCGGCGCGGGAGGGGGCGGCTGCAACGCGGTTAACCGCATGATTCAATGTGAAGTTCAGGGAGTGGAGTTTATCGCCGCCAATACGGATCGGCAGGCTTTGAATAGATCGAAGGCGGAGATTGCCTTGTCCATCGGCGCAAAGCTTACCTCCGGACTTGGGGCCGGTGGTAAACCTGAGATCGGGGAAAAGGCCGCCATGGAAGACCGGGAGATAATCGCCAATGCCATTAAAGGGGCGGACATGGTTTTTGTGACCGCCGGCATGGGGGGCGGTACGGGAACCGGGGCCGCTCCGGTTATTGCCCAGGTTGCCCGGGAATGCGGGGCTTTGACTGTAGGGGTGGTTACCAAGCCCTTCAGTTTCGAGGGCCGGTATAAGATGCATTTGGCCGAAGAGGGGATCGCCAAAATGCGGGAAGCGGTGGATACCCTCATCGTTATCCCCAACCAGCGGCTCTTTAGTTCGGTGGAACGGAAAACTACGATCCCCGAGGCTTTTCTCATTGCCGATGATATACTCCGGCAAGGGGTACAGGGCATTTCGGATCTGATCACCGAGACAGGGCTGGTCAACATTGATTTCGCGGATATTAAAACCATTATGTATGGTCAGGGAGACGCCCTCATGGGGATCGGTATCGGAAGCGGGGAAAACCGTGCATCCCTAGCCGCCAATAACGCCATTGATAATCCCCTCCTGGAAGACACCACCCTGGAGGGAGCCCAGCGGATCCTTATCAATATTGCCGGCGGGGAGAACCTTACCCTGGTTGAATTGGAAGAGGTGGCCCAAATCGTTACTGAAAAAGCCGATCAGGATGCGTTGATCATCTACGGTACCTCGCTGGATTCCAAGCTGGGGGATAAACTCCAAGTTACGGTGATTGCCACGGGTTTCCAACGGAAAACGATGATAAACTCACCGCTCCAAAATTCGGAGAAAGATAAAAAGGATCAGAGCGATCTTTTTGGTCTTGATGAATGGGGAGCGTTAACCGGCGGAGGATCTAAACAACAATCGGGGCTTACCATCAGAAATAGCTACCGGGAGGATTACCTTGAGGTACCCACCATAATCCGGGACCACAAATTTTCCGGGGGAAAGGAGCTGTCCGAAAAATCGGGAACAGATAATCGGGACATATAAGCTCTATGAACGGCCAAAGTCTGCTTGATAGGTACTATACGTGGCTCCTCGCTTTAAAACGCCGCTCTCTCTTAACCGCGGAAACCTATAAACTTGAAATTCGCCGTTTTCTTGAATGGCTGGAAAAGGAACCGTTATTGCCTGAGGAAGCGGACAGCTCCGCCCTCATGGCATACCTTAATTTCCGCCGGGATAAAGACCGCCTTGATTCCCGATCCGTGGCTAAAGCAATTTCCGCCCTAAGGTCCTTTTTCCGGTATATGGCGGACGAAGGGTTCCGTGTTGATAATCCGGCCCGGATTCTGGAATCCCCCAAACGGGGGATTCATCTGCCAAAGGTTCTTCACCGGGAGCGGGTGGACCGGATGCTTGCCTTAGTGCCGGTCGATAATCCCATAGGACTTCGGGACAGGGCCTTGTTTGAGTTTATCTATTCCGCGGGCCTCCGGGTTTCCGAGGCCGTTTTTCTTAATATAAAGGATATTTATTTTACCGAAGGAATTGCCCGGGTATTAGGGAAGGGAAACAAGGAACGGTTGATTCCTTTTGGGGAAGAAGCCGCCTTCTGGCTTAAACGGTATTTGGCCGACGCAAGGCCCCGCTTGGCGGGTAAGGTTCGTTCCTCCGCCCTGTTTATTGGTAAAACGGGGAAACGCCTTTCCCGAAAGGGGATCTGGAAAAATTATATGAAACTGGCGGCTCTGGCGGGGGTTCCCTCGACCCTGCATACCCTGCGGCATAGTTATGCCACGGAGCTTCTCGCCGGTGGGGCGGATCTCCGATCGGTACAGGAGCTTTTGGGACACGCGGATATTACCACCACCCAAATTTATACCCATGTGGATGTTTCCCTCCTCAGGGAAAGCCACCGGCGGTATATGCCGAAGTTGCGGAGGTATTTATCCCGGACGTAGACTTACCGGGATTTGAATTGAAGGTACAGGATGAAAATAAGGAAAGAGTTTTTTTTAGGTCTTATGGTACTGGTTATCACGGTTTTGTTGATAGGGGGTATCTATACCTTCCGGAAAATCAGGACCCGGGATTCCCTGGCCGCCCGGATCAAAGAACTCAGTCCCCGGGATATTCCGCCCCGAACCATAGAAGATCTTCGGGAGGCTATCAGGCTGTATGAAGAATTGATTGAGCGCCATGTACGTGACGCCGCCCAGACCGGGGTATATTGGAAACTCCTCGGTACCCGGCTGCAGGAACAAGGGCTGCACCGTGAAGCCTTGAACGCCCTGGAACGGGCGGTTTATTATATACCCGAAGATGCCTATGTCCACTACCAGCGGGGGGTATCCGCAGGTATCGTGGCAAAGTCGTCCTTTACTGCCGCCGGGGGAAATGCCGCTGAGGAGTATTTTGCCCTTTCGGAAATGTCTTACCTGAGGGCCATAGAATTGGATGAAGGGTATAGCCGGCCCCGTTACGGTATCGGTATCCTCTATGTGTTTGAGCTGAACAAACCCCAGGAAGCCATACCGCACTTGCTGCGGTACCTTGAAATTTCCCGGAACGATGTGGACGCCATGTTTGTATTGGCCCGGGCCTATTATATGGTGAATAATTACCAGGATGCCTTGGATATGTATGACCGGATCATCGCCATTTCCAAGGATGCCGCCAAACGGATTGAGGCGGAAAAAAACCGGCAGACCATATTGGATTCATATTATGGATGAGCTTTTGTTGAGGGATCTTATCATCAG
>JAISOO010000174.1 GCA_031275595.1 Spirochaetaceae bacterium
GACGCTAATCATCGTTGCCCTACTGTTTTTCTCGTTTTCCTACGGAAAACTGCGAAAAACCACATTAAAGTATGCACCGATTTATTCTCGATTGAATAAATCAGTGCTTCCCTAGCTCCCTACTCGAAAAGCAGGAGATCGTTAAAGTAGAGGGTTCTGATCTTTCCCAGCCGGAGCGCCGAATTATAGGCCCCCAGCAGTTCGGCCTTCATTGTTTCCTCCGTCCCGGCGCGGAATTCTTCCACCGAGCGGGAGGAAAAATATTCCCGGGCGATCCGGCGAAAATCCCCCACCCGGGCGGCCAGCTCTTCGCTAAAGGCCCGATCCCGGGGGGAGTAGGGAAAGGCGATGGAAATGACCAGTGCCGCCCGGCCCTCTCCGGCAGCGCCCTCCGGCGGGGAGAGTGGTATCCGCAGGCGGCCGATACCGGTAAAAACCGGTTCTCCGGCGGCCTCCGTTCCCGGCTCCCCCGGCGCGGCCCGGTTTCCCGGCAGCCCGGCGCCCCGGAACACCGCGAAGAGGGTTCCCCCCAGAATGCCAAGTCCCAGGGCCAGAGCCAGGACCAGCAGAGTCCGGTACAGGATCTGCCAGAGCCGGGGAACCGGGCCGCCGTCCGGGACGGAACTGTCGCCGGGGGCGACAGTTTTCCCGCTCCCGGCGGGAACCGGGCCGCCGGGAAAGATCCGTTTTTTCATACCAGCCGGATCTCCGCTTCCTCAAAACGCCGGAGGACCTCCAGATTCACCCGGTTAATCGTATCCATATACACCGCCTGTTTGGAAATAAAATAGATAAAGACCGCCTGGCAGATAAGGCCCCCCGGCGCCGTCAACCCCACGATGGGAGTCCCCTCCAGTCCCCCGGTGGAAGCGCCGATTTCCCGGAGGAGCTCGATTCCCCGGGCGATTTTTTCGCTGCCGTTATCCCCCCGGAAGCGGATGGTCTGGGTAATTTTCGTACTGGGGGCGGAGCTGATATTTTCGATGGGAGTGGAGGCGAAGAGGCTGTTGGGGATGGACACGATCCGGTTTTCCAGAGTCCGCAGCCGGGACGTGCGGAGTCCCATTTCCGTTACTACGCCGTCGTAATCGCCGATTTTGATCCGGTCGTTAATTCGGAAGGGCTTGTCCATAAACACCGTGATGGAGCCAAAAATATTGGAGAGGGTATCTTTGGACGCCAGGGCCACGGCGGCCCCCCCAATGCCCAGGCCCGCCAAAAGGGCGCTGATATTGTAGCCCAGGGCCCGGAGGATCAGGGCGGCGGCGGCAATGAACGTCAGGGCGTTGATAAGCCGGCGGAGCAGGGGCTGAATGTCGGTTTCGTTTTTCCCCGGAACGCTCAGCCGGGGAATGTACCGGAGGATCGCCGCGTCCGCCGCCCGTCCCAGGGCCCAGGCGATAAGGGCGATAAACAGGGAATCCAGGGCCCGGTCTATCCAGAGCCGGGCGTTTTCAGGGAAGCCCAGGCCCCGGATCCCCAGGGCCAGGCCGCCGAGGGGGAAAAACAGCCCCAGGGGTTTTACCAGGGACTGGGTCAGCGGCGCCCGCCCCGCTTTTTTGCCAAGCCTCCCGGTGATTCCCCCCATAAGCAGGGACGCGATTTTCCCCGCCGCCAGCCCCCCCAGAAAAAAGGCCAGGCTTATCAGCCACTGCCTCACCGGACTGCCTCCAAAAATCCGATCCAGCATCACATCCATACCTCCCATTTTCGGCATTTTTAACCAGGAGGTCTATACACCGCGCCGCCGATCCCCGGAACCCGGGGGTGCATCACGAGAAGGCTTTTTCAAAAAAATTGGACTTGTTCGATAACGCGAACCATCGGTTCGTTGCTGGTTATCTGCTAACCTGCGCCTGGCCTGCAGGTCTTGCGCTCCGCTCCCTCTTGGGGCTTGTTTCATCAGACCTTTGGTCTGCACCAACCGGGTTTTGGAACAAGCCCGAGGCTTTCCCAAAACTTCAGTTTTTGGGAAAGCGACCTTAGATTTATATGAAAAAGCGGGCCGGACTTTAGTCCGATTAGACCGCTTTTTCAGGAGCTTTTCCCAAAACTAACCGAGTTTTGGGAAAAGCTCGCCCTCTTGTGTATTTTTTCAATTTGTGGTATATACTTACTGTCCGGGCAGTTTTAAACCCGCCGGTTCGGTGAACCGTGCCTCGCGAAACGGGTTTCCAAAACGCCGGAATGAGACCTGTCTGTACTGGGGGTTTCCCTGGCTGAATCCCCCAAATAACCGGTCCCTTGGCAGATCAGGGGTCCGGCAAAGGAGCATCGAATGAGAACAAAGTTTTTCCCTCTGGCTATGGCCCTTTTTGCGGCCATAGGAATCTCGAATTTGCCGGCGCAAAGCGCTCCCCTTCCTACGCCCCCGGGGCACAAAGCCGTGGACGAAATGAAAAAATTCGACCACAACGCTGTTCCCACCCAGTCCACCGAGGCCCGGTACAGCGCGGGCATTTTTGGGTCCTATGTGGACGATTTTATTGACGTTAACTACTACGATTCCCAGGTAAAGAATTTTCTGTTCCTGGGCGGTTTTCCCGCGGCGGACGGGCAAAATGTTGACCAAACAGATATCTTAACCAGCGCTCCGGACTACCAGTTAAGCGTGGGGCTGGCCCACAGCTTCAAGAGTTTCTACCTGGGTTTCTACTTTGGCGGTCAGCTTATTGACGCGGAGGGCTGGTCCGATCCCCAGGGGGCGTATCAGCCGCCTGCCGACGGCAACAAACAAACGGGTTCATCTGCCTCTTCGGTTTTCCGGACGGCGGTCCTTCTGGGGACTCCGGCCCTTGGCGGCATCCGGCTTGACGTGAACGACCGCTCCCTGGGCCTGAAATGGGGCACTACCGTTAAGGAAAAAATCCATCCCCATGTGGACCTGGGGATCACCTTCCCGAACTATGCGGAAACAGAGCTGGCCCCTGGCCAAACAGAAAAAGAATGGTTTGGGGGCGACTGGCTGGTGGGGGGGGGGCTCTATTATGACCTGAACGACATCTCCACCCTGGACGCCGCCTTTTACCTGGGTGGAGCCTTTGGCCCCCACGGTAAAACAACAACTGAGAGTCCAGGGAGCTCTACGACGATAAAACACTCGACGAACGGAGATTTCGGCGCGCTGCTTTCCGCGGGGCTTAAAAACATCTATACTCCCGTGGACGGAATTTCCCTGGGCATTAAGCCGACCCTGGACATCGCCCTTTGGGGATTGAACGCGGACGAAAAAACTGGGGATACAACGACTGACGTGCCATCCGAGACCTATTTTGAACTGGACCTGGGTATTGCCGCGGGCATCAGCGCCCGGCTTCCCAAAAAACTCAACAAATTCACCATCATTTCCGGCGTGGCCCTGAACGTCCTGGACTGGTACACCGGCTACCTTACCGGCGGCGATCCCAAGGCAAAGCCCTATTCCTCCTGGAGGGCGGACGGTATTTCCTGGGATACTGCCACAGTGGGCAGAAATTCCCTGGGCCTGGGCCTGGTCTTTGCCCCCACCGGCAATCTGTCCATCGGCTTCGGCCTCAACACCATCCTGGACAACGTGATCCGGATCAATCTTGTTGAGATGACGGTTTCGCCCGGCATGTTTTTCACCGGTCGGCAGCCCGGGATCGGCGGCGGGACCGACGGCCCCTTTGGGGGACTTTTTACCGGCACCAGGTTGGACCTGACGGTGAGCTACAAACAGTAAAAATTTCGCGGGACCCCTTTTCGGGGTCCCGGGCCCTTTCCGGAGGGATTCCGGTGAAAAAAAGACGCCCCCAGGGGTGTCTTTTTTTTGGGGGGGGACAGATGCAACCCCGGCAGGGGCTGTTTATGGGGAACGGCAGCACGCGCCCGGCGCAGCCGGGCTGGAGCGAGGGGGAGACTTCCCCCTTTAAGGCTTCCCCCCCTCAAAATGTCCGGGGCTTAGACCCTTAGCCGCTCGGCGTGGTGGTAGGCCTGGGCCCGGAGGGCTTTGACTGAATCGTCGGCCAGGTAGTCGTCGAAGGGCATCATCCGGTCTATGCAGGCGCCGGGGGCGGCCTGGGGGAG
>JAISOO010000004.1 GCA_031275595.1 Spirochaetaceae bacterium
CCAGGGCCTTAAACCGGCGGAAGAGCGGTTCCCGGTTGTTGACGCGGGTACGGATCTCGTACCATACCCCTTGTTTCAGCTTTCGTAATGGTCGCATATATGATATATGAGCCTGAGTCGTCATTTTGCTTTAATGTTGGAGCCTTTCCCAAAACCCGGTTGGTTTTGGGAAAGGCTTTGGAAAAAGCGGTCTGAAGCCCGCTTTTTCCCCCTAAATCTAAGGTTGTTTTCCCAAAACTGATGTTTTGGGAAAACCTCGTTGAACAAAAAAAACGAGAAAAAGGCCCCTTGAGGGTCTGACCCCATGCGCAACAAACCGCTCGTGGTGCGTCTGCTTTTTGCCTTTCCCCCTCCCCCGCGGGTTTTGTGGGCCGCGTTTAGCCTTACGCAGGGGGTCAGGCACCACTACTAGATATAGCGTCCGGGGTCAGGCTCCATCCCCCATATTTAGTACCGGCTTGGAGAATGCCGGGGTCAGACCCCCTCCCCCGCGGGTTTTGTGGATCGCGTTTAGCCTTACGCAGGGGGTCAGGCACCACTACTAGATATAGCGTCTGGGGTCAGGCTCCACCCCCCATATTTAGTACCGGCATCGGAGAATGCTCGGGTCCCCTTCCTGGGGGGACCCCGGCACACATCGACGGCCCTGCCGGTCTGGGGGATAAGGGAACCCCGGCCGAACGCGGAGCGCGCGCAAGGGATAGAAGCGGAATACGTTTTGCCGGGCGGTGCCCGGCAAAACGTATTGGAGCGGATAGCCCGGTCCGGCGCCTGCGGCGCGGGCGCCGGATGCGCCCGGATATATGTGATTTTGAAACAGCCCGCTTATGAATTTTCCTTTCCCGCCGATATTGTAATATAATGATAAATCTCTCTATTTCTCGGTATGGGCAGCGTCAGTGGATATTGGGTCCCCGAAAGGGTATGTTTGAAAAGGCAGCCGTGGATTTAGCCGGAGGCGGGGCTGGTTTTTCCGGGGCTTGGCCCGGGGACGGCCCTTGGGGGAGGGCGCTGGCGTTTTTCCTGATCCAGGCCGCTTTGTTGCTTTTCCAGCCCAACGGCGCGGGGGCTGAAAACGCGCGGGGGCCCCTGCTGAATTCCGGGCCGGGGTCAGGCTCCGGGGAAGTGCGCCGGATCTTTCCCGCTATCTATTACACGGATGCCATACAATCTTCCCGGCAGGGGGAAATTTTTAAGCCCTATTGGGTTGCCTCCGAATCGGAGGCGGAGGAGGAACCCCAGCCGGCCGTACAGAATGATTCCATCCTCCTCAATGACGATGTTCTGGCTTTTTACGGTCATCCCCTGTCGGAACGGATGGGGATTTTGGGAAGATACCCTATCGCCGAACTGGATGCCCGGCTTTCGGAACTGGCCGCGGAGTACCGGGAGTTTAACGGCGGACGGGGGGTGCGGAGGGCTTTTTACCTTATTTACGGAACCGTGTGGCCCCAGGGGGAGATTGGCATACTCCGGGAATCGATACTGATGGAATATATTCAGTATGCCCTGGAAAAGGACCTTTTGATATTTCTTGATCATCAAATAGGCCGGTATGATCCCATTGATGCCCTCAAGAAGATGCTGCCCTATCTTAAATACCCCAACGTCCACCTGGCCCTGGACCCGGAATGGCGTACCACCAAGCCCATGGAGGAGATCGGCACCGTTACCGCCGGGGAGATCAACCAGGCCCAGCAGGTGATCCAGGATTACCTGCTGGAAAACCGTCTGCCCGGCGAGCGGCTGCTGGTGATCCATCAGTTTAACTGGCGGATGATTCAGGACCGGGAAAAGGTAAAAAGCGACTTTACCCGGGTCCGGCTGGTTCATTGCGCGGATGGTTTTGGCTCCCCCACCCTCAAGGCGGCGTCCTACGCCTACAATGCCCTGGCCGCCAATATGCCGATCAAGGGCTTCAAGCTGTTCTACAATTTCGGCATCCCCGGCGCGGGATACGACGATCCACTGCTCACCCCCAAACAGGTGCTTGAACTCAATCCCCGGCCCGCTATCATTATGTACCAGTAAACGCTGCCAGGCGCTATATGCGTTTGCTTAAAATGGAGGGTCAGACCTTGGCATAACGCTGATGCGCCGCTAGATGTAGGGGGTGAAGCCTGACCCCATACGCTATATCTAGCGTTGGTGCCTGACCCCATGGGCGCATTTTTTGCGGCCCGGGGCCGCAAAAAACCGGGCTATCCGCTCCAATACGTTTTGCCGGGCGGTGCCCGGCAAAACGTATTCCGCTTCTATCCCTTGCGCGGTTCCGTATTGGACACGGGTCCTTCCGGCAAAGACCGCCTCGGCTCGGTTAATACCCCGCGGATTTATCCACCAGATTTACCAGGGATTCTCCCCGGATATAACGGCCCAGGTTGTCCAGGGCTATTTTGAGGGCCAGGGCGTCATAGTCCGGGTGGAAGCCCGCGTAGTGGCCGGTGAGGATCAGATTGTCCAGGTCCCACAGGGGCGAATCCCCGGGCAGGGGCTCCGGGTCGGTAACGTCCAGAAGGGCCCCGGCTATGGTCCCGGACCTGAGGGCTTCCACCAGGGCCCCTTGATCCGTGGTGGCCCCCCGGCCCACGTTGCAATAGAGGGCGGTTTTTTTCATGGCGGCGAATTCCGCGGCCCCAAAGGAATGCCGGGTTTCTTCGGTCAGGGGGAGGATATTCACCACCACATCCGCGGCAGGGAGCCGGTCCCGCAGTTTTGACGCGGAGATCACCGTAACCCCCCCTTCTTCCCGGGGAACCGGGGGGCCGCTCCGGCGGACGCCGGTTACCGCCATACCAAAGGCCAAAGCCGCCCTGGCGACCCCCGCGCCGATGGCGCCGTACCCCAGGATCAGCATCGTTTTTTCCTCCAAAACCGTAAGCTCCCCCGGGGGTATCTTGCGCCATTCCCGGCGGCTCTGACAGGCGAAGGCCTGGGGAAACTGCCGGTTCCAGGCGAGGAGCATCCCAAAGACGTGTTCGGTGATCTGCTGGCGGTGTATCCCCGATGTGGTGGTAAGCCGGAAGGGAAGCCCCTTTACCGCGGGATACTGCTGCAGCCAATCCGCCCCGGCGGACCAGAGTTGCACCCACCTGAGGAGGGGCATCCGGGGAATCAGGGAAAAGGGGACATCCCCGAAACCTATTTCTATCCGATCCACCAGGGGCTCCACCTCTTTTTCATCCGAGGCGATAAAAACCTCCCTGCCGTCTCCCGCCGCCCTGATTTTTTCCACCGCCGCCGGCGGCATCCGTGTCCGGGGCAGGCACAGGATAATAAGCCCCATGCCGGAATCCTTGTTGTCGTATTGATCCATAGCTTTAGCATAGGGGGAAACAGCCTATAAAATCAACATGGGGGACCAATCTTGAGATTGGCCCCGGGCTCGCCCGATACCGCACGCGCCAGCGTGTCGATCCGATAAACTCAGCACGGCGTGGGCCCCAACCGAGGCCCCTGTCCCCCACAACGGGGGGCCAATCTTGAGATTGGCCCCGGGCCCGCCCGATGGAAAGGCGGGGTCTGACCCCAGGGGGCCTTTTTCCCCGGTTTTTTGTTCCGCGTTAAAGCAAAATGACGAGTCAAGCCCATATACCGTGTATGAGACCATTACGAATGCTGAAACAAGGGGTGTGGTACGAGATCCG
>JAISOO010000005.1 GCA_031275595.1 Spirochaetaceae bacterium
AACGGCGAAGAAGGCGAAAAGGGAAGGAAAAAAGCATTGATTCACACATCTTATTCGCATTTTTCGCCATGGCGGTTAAAAATTCTTCAGGTTTTTGGCGGTTTCCCGGCTTTGAAAAGTAAGTGCTGTTGCCCTGTGAAACCCCTTCGATTGACCATGCCTTTCCCCCCATGGTATACTCGTTTCATGCGTCTTATATGTCTTGACCTTGAAGGGGTTTTGGTTCCCGAAATATGGATAGCTTTTTCTGAGGCGGTGGGCATCCCCGAATTGCGGCTTACCACCAGGGATGAGCCGGATTATGATAAGCTCATGCGTTTCCGCCTGGAACTCTTGAAAAAAAACGGGTTAAAACTGCGGGATATCCGCAGGGTCATTAATGGTATGGCGCCTCTTGAAGGGGCGGAGGAATTTATCAAAATTCTCAAGGAGCGGGCCCAGCTTATCATCCTGTCCGATACCTATGAGGAATTCGCCCGGCCCCTGATGGCTAAATTGGGGTACCCTACCCTTTTTTGTAACAGTTTCGTGATCGCCGAAGACGGTTCTATTGTCGATTACAAGCTCCGCCAAAGGGACGGCAAAAAACACGCGGTGGCCGCCTTTAAGTCCCTGAATATTGAAGTTTTTGCCGCAGGGGATTCCTTCAACGATCTTGCCATGATTCGGGAAGCGGGCAGCGGTTGTCTCTTCCGGGCCCCGGAAAAGATCAGAAAAGACCACAACGATCTGGTCTGTGTGGATACCTTTGACGGACTCCTCTCCCAGATTGATCGCTTTTTGTCCCGGCAGGGCCCCGCTTAAGGAAAGGCGCGAAAACATTTTTTAGACAGAGGCGGTTTCAAATTCCGGGGGCCCGAGAAGCCATGGTTCTAAAGAACAAGCTTTACTTTGTCAGGATGTCCCTAAAAAACGAAACCCGTGTCCTGAGGAGCCGGTTCCACTGGTGGAATTTTTGCTCAGGCGCCTTTATCGCCCTTTATGCAAAATTCCCGATTGCCGGGGCTCCGCGAACCTTCGGTTCGAATGCAGTTTGTAGGGTATAAAAATTCACTTTCGTGCATTTTTATACGATTGTGCGCTCAAGCGCGGAAAACTGCTAGCGATCGATGAGGCGATGGAGGAGGCGGTCGTTGTGGCGCCAGTCCTTGGCGGTTTTGACCCGGAGGTCCAGATCCACCTTCCAGTCGAAGATCCGGTTGAGGTCATTCCGGGCCTCCCTGCCTATGGCTTTGATCACTGCTCCTCCCTTGCCCACCACCATGCCCTTTTGGGATTCCCGCTCGGTCAGGATAAAAGCCCGTACCCAAAGCCGTTGCCCCCCGTCGGTCAATTCCGTATCCGCCACTTCCACATAAATGGAATGGGGCAATTCCTGACGCAGACGGTTGATGGCCTTTTCCCGGATAATTTCGGCAATACGGAAGGACACATCCTGGTCGGTATAATATTCCGCCGGATAAAAGGGTTCCCCCGCAGGGGCTATATCGAAAAGACATTCCACCACGGCGTCAACACCCTCGTTTTTAAGGGCCGAAACTTGAAAATACCGGGCGGGACGTAAAAGGGGCAGCTTCTGATCTAAAAAATTACGGACCCGCTGAAAATCCGCCCCGGGGGCATCCATTTTATTTACCACCGCCAGGGTTCGTTCCGCACAGGCCGGGGAACTCAGCCGGCCGGCAACGGCTTCTTCCTCCGCGCCGGGGGGCCGGGAAGCGTCCAATACATAGAGGACAAGTTCCGATGCTTCTACCGAACGGCTCGCGACATCCAGGAGCCTCCGGTTGAGTTTTTTTTCCGAAACATGCATCCCCGGGGTATCCACAAAAACCAACTGTCCCCGGGGGCGGTTGAGCATGCCCCGGATAGCGTTCCGCGTGGTCTGCGGGACGGGACTTACAATGGCAACTTTGCCCCCGCAGAGAAGGTTGACCAGAGTGGATTTCCCCACCGAAGGCCGGCCCACCACCGCCACAAAGGCGGCCTTGGACGGCCGGTCCATCGCCGGTTCCCGATCCATCAGGATGATCCCAGGCGGTTTATGAGGTTTGCCTGATACCCGGCGCCGAAGCCGTTATCAATGTTCACCACGGATATGCCCGGAGCGCAGGAGGTGAGCATCCCCAGCAGCGCGGAAAGCCCCCCAAAGGAGGCGCCGTACCCCACGCTGGTAGGCAGGGCGATCACCGGCGCCTTAACCAGCCCCGCGATAACCCCCGCCAGGGCTCCCTCCATACCCGCCACGGCGATAATCACCCGGGCTTTCCTGATGTCAGGGAGCCGGGCAAAAAGGCGGTGGATCCCCGCCACCCCCACGTCGGCGATGATTTCCACCCGGCTGCCGAAAAATTCCGCAGTAAGGGCCGCTTCTCTTGCCGCGGGCAGGTCCGAGGTTCCCGCGGCCGCCACCGCCACAAGGCCGGTTCCCTCCCCTGCCGGGGCGCCCAGGGTCAGGGTCCGGGCCAGCTCATCGTAGGCTGCTTCCGGAAATTGCGCCCGGACCGCTTCGGCCAGCTCGGGTCCTGCCTTGGTCCCCAGCACGGGAAGGCCCCGTTCCCGCATCCGCTTTATGATGGCCAGAGCCTGCCCTACCTGTTTCCCCGCGCAAAAAACCACCTCGGGATAACCGGTACGCTCCTCCCGGCGGCTGTCGATCACCGCGAATCCCAAATCATCCCGGTAGAGGGCGGCAATCCGGGCGCTCCCTTCCTCCACCGACAGAGCCCCTTCCCTGATGAATTGGAGGATCCTCGTTATGTCCTCATCCGCCATGGGCTTCTTCCCTTTTCCGTTTTGGGGGATCCCCCATGATAAGTTTCTCCGCTTCTTCCAGGGAAAGTCCCTGTTCCCGGGCTATCCGGGCACGGTCGTCGTATTCCAGCTTTGACCGCAGAGGCTTCCCGCCGTAAAATACCGTTTTACGGCGGACTTCCCCCCATTCCCCCCCCAGGGCATCCTCTTCCCGCCGGAGGGAGAGACGGCGCACCTCGGTTTCCCGAAACCCTATGGTAGCGGATTTTTTGAACATAAGCTCCCGGAGGGTATTCAGTTTTTTAGGGGGACAGAGGACGGAGACGATGGTCCCGGGACGGGATTTTTTCATCACCGCCGGAGCAAAGGTAACGTCCAGGGCCCCGGCGGCAAAGAGGGTTTCCATAAGAAAACCCAGGGCCTCACCGCTCATATCGTCGATATGAGCCTCCAGCAGAACCAATTCCTCTATCAGCCAGTCCCCGGGGGGAACATCGGCCTCCTCCCGCAGGGAAACCCGGAGCAGATTGGGTTTTTCCATCCTCCTGGTCCCTATACCGTAGCCGGTTTTAATTTCCCGGAAGCTGCCGGTAGTGGTAAACTGATCCACCGAAGCCGCGAGGATCGCCGCCCCGGTGGGGGTGGTCATTTCCTTGGGGAAGCCGCCGGTTTTTACGGGCATACCCCGGCAGAGGATGAGCGTTGCCGGGGCCGGAACCGGCAATACCCCATGGGCGCAGGTAACTGTCCCGCTCCCCAGTTCCACCTCCCCGCAGGTAATCCGGTCCGGCTTGAGCATGTCCAGGCAAATGGCAGCGCCCACAACATCGATGATAGAATCCAGGGCGCCCACTTCGTGGAAGGTGATATCCTCCTCACGGACGCCGTGAACCTCCGCTTCCGCCCGGGCAATCCGGCTAAAAATATCCAGGGCCCGTTTCTTTGCCCCCGGGGTAATGCGGGAATCCTCGATGAGGAGGCGGATATCCTTCCATGCGCGATGCGCCTCCTGATGTCCGCCGGGGCCGTTTTCGTTATCATGGGGGGCATGGTGATGGTGCCCCGAAGCACCATGATGGTGTTCGTGTTCGTGTTCGTGTTCGTGTCCATGGGCATGGGCGGCATGATCCCGCTGTTCCCCCAGATCCACCACTCCCTGGGTACCGGAAATACCCCCCCGTTCAGCCCGGTGAAATTCCAGGTTCCAGCCGCTGATAGGGAGTTTACGGAGTTCTTCCCGTAATATATCGGGATCAAGCCCCAGATCCACCAGGGCTCCCAGGGCCATGTCCCCGGAAATACCGGCAAAACAGTCGAAATGTAATGTTTTCAAGGTAATCCTCTTCAAAAAAGCGGTTTAAAGGAGGGCCGATATGGTTTTATGCCAGGGCCGCCCGGTTCATGTTCCCCATGGCGTACCCTTCCAGTTCAAAGGCGACATACAAAAAACCATAGGATTTAAGGGTTTGTGAGATGGAATCCAGGATCGCTTCGTCAAAAAAACGCCGCCTTTCCTCAGGAGCCACCTCTATCCGGGCGATCCGGTCATGGGAACGTACCCGGAACTGGCGAAATCCAAAGGATCGCAGGGTCTCCTCGGCCTTTTCCACCCGGGAAAGCTTTTCCTTGTCGATCCGTTCCCCGTAGGGGATCCGGGAGGCCAGGCAGGCAAAGGCGGGTTTGTCCCAGGTGGGAAGCTCAAAACGCCGGGAAAGCTCCCGAATCTCCCCTTTGGTGAGTTTAACTTCCCGCAGGGGGCTCAGGATCCGTAATTCCTCCAGGGCTTTGAGACCCGGCCGGTAATCCCCCAGATCATCCTCGTTGGAACCGTCCAGGACCGTGTTTATCCCCCGCTCCTTC
Source organism: Spirochaetaceae bacterium (assembly GCA_031275595.1). Next base: position 4,615 of record JAISOO010000005.1, read on the forward strand.
GCCGCCCGGAGGATATTGCCGAATTCTATCTTTTTGCAAAAATAGCAACGCTCTTTTGGATTGGCCGCCACCGCTTCCTCAATTTCAGCTTCCTCGACAAGGATATGTTTTATACCGGCCTTGGCGGCAAAATTCACCGCCCCGTCGATTTCACTTTTGGGAAGCATGGGGGAAACGACGGTAATGGCCGCCGCCCGGTCCCCCAGGGCCGCGACCGCCGCGTGGCAGAGGAAAGAACTGTCCACCCCGCCGGAAAAAGCCACCGCCGCGCTGCCCTGGCCGGCGATGAGCCGCAAAAGGGCTTCGTATTTCTCTTCAATGGTCAATATGGCACTCCCATAAACAGGACAACCCTGAGCTTTTCCCTAAACTCGGTTCGTTTTGGGAAAAGCTTCCGAAAAAGCGGTCTAAAGCCCGCTTTTTCATATAAATCTACGGTTGCTTTCCCAAAAACTGAAGTTTTGGGAAAGCCTCCCCTGTTATATAGAAAAGGATTCCATCCCCTTACCTAAAGACCCTTCATGGGATTCTAAAAGGACGATAGAGCCGGTTTTACAATCATCACCCTCCCGGATCATTCGGATCTTGAACCAGCCTTGATATTTAACCCCGCGGATTGAATCCAACGGGAAAAACCGGGCTTCATGCCTTATTATATATACCATTTTGGGGAGGGGCTGTCAACCAACAGGCAGGGCATCGGCGGGTACTTTACCAAGGCTGAAATTTTCCAAAACAATTAAGAATTT
>JAISOO010000059.1 GCA_031275595.1 Spirochaetaceae bacterium
GAGGCTTTCCCAAAACTTCAGTTTTTGGGAAAGCAACCTTAGATTTATTGGAAAAAGCGGGCTTTAGACCGCTTTTTCGGAAGCCTTTCCCAAAACTAACCGAGTTTTGGGAAAGGCTCGATGGGTATTATAAAATCATATAAACCGGACCACCCCCAAAACCCGGCGGGTTTTGGGTACAGCCCTCAGGTTTTATCCTGACCGTTAAAATCACCCAGGGCGCTTATATCCAGGGTAGCAAAGTAATCATCCACGGTCTCACTCCGGCGGATGGTGAGGATAGACTTATCCGGCCGTAGCAGCAGTTCCCCGCAGCGGAGCTTGCCGTTGTAGTTGAACCCCATGGCCCGGCCGTGGGCACCGGCGTCGTGGATGATCACGTAGTCCCCGGGGCTTATCGCCGGTAATTGCCGTTGAAGGGCGAATTTGTCGTTGTTTTCGCAGAGGCTTCCCACCACATCGTAGGTTTCCGTGGCAGGGGCATCCTCCTTTTCCGCCACGGTGATGTGATGATAGGCCCCGTAAAGGCCGGGCCGCATCAGGTCCGCCATAGAGGCGTCCAGGCCGATGTAGTTCCGGTAGATACTTTTGGTATGGATGGCCCGGGTTACCAGCCACCCGTAGGGACCGGTGATCACCCGGCCCCATTCGGTACGGATTCCCAGAGGATGGAGCGCGCCGGGAACGATGATCCGGTCATAGAGCGCTTGAATCCCCGCGGCAAGGCGGCCATAATCCACCGCCTCGTCCCCAGGCCGGTAGGGGATGCCCATCCCTCCGCCGAGATTGACGAATTCCAGCCGGACGGCGGTTTTTTCCTCGATCTCCACAGCCAATTCAAAAAGGAGCCGCGCCGTTTCAATATGATAATACAAGGTGAGATCATTGGACGCCACCATGGTATGCAGCGCGAAGCGCTGAACCCCCTTTTCCCGGAGCAATCCGTAGGCCCGGAGAATCTGTTCCCGGGTAAACCCGAATTTGGCCTCCTCGGGTTTCCCGATGATGACGTTCCCCCCCTTTAGGGGGCCCGGGTTGTAACGGCAGGAAATGACCGGGGGGATGCCCGCGGTCTTCTCCAGAAAATCAATATGGGTAATATCATCCAGGTTAATGACTGCCCCCAGAGCCCGGGCGGCCCGGTACTCCCGGGCGGGGGTCTCGTTGGAGGTGAACATAATGTCCTCCCCGGTGATCCCCGCCATATCCGCCAGAACCAGTTCAGGGTAACTGGAACAGTCCGCCCCAAGACCCTCCTCGGCGAGGAGCTTGAGAATAAAGGGATTGGGCAGGGCTTTAACGGCAAAATGCTCTTTAAATGACGGAAAAATCGAAAAAGCCCTGAGGATGGCCCGGGCGTTATCCCGAATGGCCCCTTCATCGTAAAGATAGAAGGGAGTCGGGTAAGACCGGACCAATTCATCGAGCCGCGCCTTGGACAGGGGAAAGGTCTTGCCGCTCATGATAGATACCCCTTAGTTTTAAGCAGTTCCGCGTTGAGGATCCCTCCACCGGCGGCTCCCCGGACCGTATTATGGGACAGGCAGGTAAAACGGAGGTCGAAGATATTACAGGGCCGGATCCTGCCCACGGTAACGGCCATAGCCTTATCCGCGTCCCGGTCTTTCCGGGGCTGGGGCCGGTCCGCCTCTTCCCGTAGGATAATGGGCCGTTTAGGGGCCATGGGAAGGTCCAACTCCTGGGGCAGGGCGGTAAAGGAAGCCCAAATTTCCTTTACCTGTTCAATTGATGGTCTTGGACCGGCAAATTCCAGGCTGACGCAGGCGGTATGGCCGTCGCTTACCGGGACCCGGTTGCAGTGGGCGCTGATTCGGGGCGCGGAAGCCTTTTCTATCCCGCCGTCTTTGAGGGTTCCCAGGATCTTCAGCGGTTCCTGTTCGGATTTCTCCTCCTCCCCTCCGATGTAGGGAACCACATTGTCGATTATGTCCAGGCTGGGCGTCCCGGGGTAACCCGCGCCGGAAACCGCCTGCAGGGTGGTTACAAAAACCCGGCCGGCCTCATACCCCGCCTTGATCAGAGCATAGAGGGGGGTCATATAGCTCTGGATGGAACAGTTGGGTTTCACCGCGATAAAGCCCCGGTCCCAGCCCCGTTTTGCCCGCTGGAAGGGGATAAGATCCGCGTGATGGGGATTTATTTCGGCGATAAGCATGGGCACGTCCCCGGTCCACCGGTGGGCGGAGGCGTTGGAGATCACCGGGAACCCCGCGGCGGCGTAGGCCGATTCCAGGGTCCGGATCTCCTCTTTACCTATTTCCAGAGCGGAAAAAACAAAGGCGCAGTCCCCCGCTTTGCCGGCCTTGACCGCCCGGGACAGGTCGTTGGCGTCCTCCACAGTGAGGTTTCCCAGGGCATCGGAGTATGGCTTGACCTGATGCCAGCGTCCCGCCACGGCCTCGTGATACTGTTTACCGGCGCTCCGGGGGGAGGCGGCCACATAACGCACCTCAAACCAGGGATGGTTTTCCAGGAGGGCAATGTACTGTTGCCCAACCATGCCCGTCGCGCCCAGGATTCCTACAGGGATCTTTCCCATCTGTTCCTCCATAAAACCTTAGCGGTCCCGGGTCTGTCCGGAAAGCCCGCTGCTTCCGGACAGACCGCGCCCCCGCTCCCGTTTCGTTGAAACGGTACGCAAACTTCTTCCAAAACCACCGGGCTTTGGAAAAGGCTCCTTATTCTAGCAAAAAACCATTATTTTGACTATGCGGATTTTTCGGCTCCCGCCTTCCAATCACCGCCGGTTTAGGAATTCACGGATCCGTTGTTTTGTCCGGCTCCTTTCCAGCATTTCCCGAAAAATTTCATAGGTCAGCCGGGCGTCATACTCACTGCCGTGGAGCTTGTCGGTTTCCAGGGCAAGGCCGTAATACGCCGCGGTCTCGCTGAGGCGGGGATATTTGAGGCCGCCCCCATACCTCGGCAGCTTGATGACCGCCAGATTTTCCTTCATGGTGCAAAAACAATGTTTCAGGGGGAAAAAAATAAATTTCCGGTCAAAGGCAATATGATGCCCCACGTAGTGGTTTACCCCGGCGCAAAAGGTTTTAAAATCCGTATCGCCGGTGAAATGTTCCGCGTAACGGGCATTATCCCGTTTCTTACGGATCACCGTGTCGGTAAGGCCGTTCACCGCCAGGGCTTCGGGATTTTCCGGCTCCCCGGGATTCCGGTAGTAGAAACGGGTAAAAAGCTCCCCGATGGTGTCTATATCATTCCCATTAAAAAGCGCTTTTATCGCGGTAATTGAAAGGACGCTGGATTTCCTGGATAATCCATTGGTCTCCACGTCAAAAAATATCACCGGTTTATGGGATCCGGTGGGGTCGCTGTTATCCATAATTCTCCCCGAAGGATTCCCAAAATTTCAGCTTTCGGGAATCCCTTATACTGCGGGAAAAGCGAGTTGTTAACCGCCTTTCCCAGGGCCGCCCCTCGGCAGCCGGGTTTGGGGACGGCCCCACGGACACCCGGTTTGCCGGGGATCCGCCAAGCGGCCGGAGCCCTATTTTTGCCGCCGGCTGTCCTTGGTTATACCCATATCTTCCAGAACCGCATAGAGGCGGCTTTCGTTCTCCGGGGAGAGGGGCCCCAGGGGAAGCCTGGGCGGACCTCCGGGCAGGCCCGCCCAGGTCATGGCCGCTTTGATGGGAACGGGGTTGGTTTCGATAAAGGCGGCCTTGATCAGGGGAAGCAACCGGTAATGCAGCTTCCGGCCCTCCGCAAAATCACCGGCCCGGCAGGCCTTAACCAGCGCCGTAATTCGGTCGGGGAGCAGGTTGGAAATCACCGAGATGATCCCATCCCCCCCCAGGGCCATCAGGGGCAACGTAAGGGCGTCGTCCCCGGAAAGCACCGTAAAGTCCCCTCCCCCGGCCTTCCGCGGCTCCGCCGTGTCCCGGATGATGTCCCCCATCTGGGCCAGGTCTCCGGAGGCCTCCTTGACCCCGATAACGCCGGGGATTCGGGAAAGCTCACTCATCAGGGCGGGGCTGATATTCCGCCCGGTCCGGGAGGCGATGTTGTAAACGATCAGCGGAAGCCCTCCCTTGACGGCGGCCGCCTCAAAATGGCGAAGGATCCCCGAATCATTGGGTTTATTGTAATAGGGGGTCACCACCAGGGCGGCATCGGCTCCCAGGTCCCTGGCCCGTTTGACGTATTTTACGGCGTATTGCGTGGAATTGGAACCGGCCCCGGCGATGACCGGGATCCGGCCCCCTGCTTCCTCCACGGCGATTTTGAGGAGCTTTTCCTCCTCATCTTCTTCCAGGGTCGGGGTCTCGCCGGTAGTTCCCAGGGGAACGAGGCCGTCGATTCCTTCCCGCATCTGAAAACGGATCAGTTCCCTGAATCCGTCATAATCCACTTCCCCATTTTCAAGCATGGGGGTGATAAGGGCCGTATAGGCCCCCCGAAATAGGTTCATACCGGGCTCCATAACAAATTTATCCCTCAGGCAAAGGGGATTCTAACATATCCTTAAGCACGTCATCCATGGTAAAAACCCCAAGCCGGGGAACGAGGGCAGCCTGCCCCGGGGCGGTATATGACACCAGCCATTCCGCCGCCTGGAGCGCCCCAAGGGCAAAGCCTTCCCGGTTCCGGGCGGTATGGGTTATCTCGATGGTATCCGCCGGGGAATCAAAAAAGAGGCGGTGAATTCCCGGTACGGACCCGATCCGGAGGCTGGGAAAGTGCAGTTCCCCGGGGCGGGGGGGACGGTTCAGGGTATCCCACACGGCCTGGGTCTTCCGGGTCATCCGGGCCAGAACCTGTTCCACCAGGGTTTTGGCGGTCCCCGAAGGGCTGTCCGCCTTTTTATTGTGGTGTACCTCTAGCCCCCCCACATCGTATTCCTGAAAGGGATCCATGACCGCCGCCGCATAGGCGGCGATGCGGTAAAACAGGTTAACCCCCAGGGAAAAATTAGAGGACCAAAGCAGGGAAGATCGGGCATCGGTTATTATCTTCGTTACCTCCTCAAGCCGATCGTACCATCCGGTGGTACCGGTCACCACCGGCAGCTTCCATCGGGCGAGGGTTTTAATATTTTCCACGGTTTTATCCGGCCGGGTAAATTCAACGGCCACGTCGGCCTTTGCCAGGTCCCCGGAAATCCCCTCCCCCCCCTCGCCGGGGAAACGCCTGAGGAGGGGTATCCCCGATTGGGTTTTATCATGCGCCCCATAGGGATCAAGGGCCACGGTGATCCGATGCCCCCGGTTCAGGGCTTCCTGTTCTATCAACCTTCCCATCTTACCGTAACCAATAAGGGCGATATTCATGGGCCGCTCCTCCTCACCGGATTTAAGGCTCCCGGCCGGTTTCAAAAAAAACCGGGGGTTGAAATTGGCCCGCCGGATTCGGTGTTTTTTCAAAAAAAATCCGGTGCAAAGCCCGCACGACATCCGCCGCCTGGGTATCATTCACAATGAAACTGATATTTACCTTACTGGCCCCTTGGGAAACCATCTGTACCGGTATACCCAGTTCCGCGCATACCCCAAAGGCTTGGGCCAGAATACTTGAGGATCGGCATACGTCCCCGATGATGGTTACGATAGCCCTGCCGGTCTTAACCTCCACCGCGGCAATTTGAGCCAGGTCCTTTTTCAGGAGCCCCAGGTCATAGTCCGCATCCAGGGTGAGGGAAAGGGACACCTCGCTGGTAGCCACCATATCAACGGAAATATGGTATTTGGCGAAGGCGGAAAAAACCTCTTCCAAAAACCCGTATTGCCCGAGCATCCGGGAAGAAACGATGTCCACCAGGGTTATATTTTTCCGGGAGGTAATGGCCTGGACCGGCCCGGTCTTTTTGTCCAGCGCCGCGGTGATCCGGGTCCCCGGGGCTTCGGGGTTGTAGGAATTTTTTACCAGCACCGGGGTTCCGGTCTTACCGCAGGGCTGCATGGCCCGGGGGTGCAGCACCTGGGCGCCAAAATAGGCCAGTTCCGCCGCCTCGTCATAGGTGATGGTCACCACCGGAAAAGCCTGCGGGACCAGCCGGGGGTCCGCGGTAAGGATCCCGTCCACGTCCTTCCAGACCTGGGCTTCCTCGGCGCCGCAGGCCGCCGCGATAGTGGTGGCGGAGAGGTCCGATCCCCCCCGGCCCAGGGTGGTGATGTTACCCGCCCGGTCCCGGGCGATAAAACCGGTAACCACCGGAAGGATCCCCCCTTCGATCAGGGGGCCCAAGGCTTGGGGGACGAGGCTCCAGGACTCGGGCAGCAGCTCGGCGGAGGTAAAATTGGAATCCGAAAGAAACCCCGCGTCCCAGGAATCCAGCGCCCGGGCGGGGATACCCCGAGCGTTAAAATAGGCCGCCGCGATCCGTACCGAAAGCCGTTCCCCAAAGGAGACAAGATAATCCCTGGTCCTCCCGGTAAGTTCTTTAATGAGGGATATGCCCATCAGGAGGTCCCGCAGTTCCCCCAAGAGGGGGCGTATCTCCTCCGCTGCCGGAGGGTCAAGCCCCAGTTCTCTTATGGTTTTCAGGTGGAGTTTCTCGACGGTGTCTATCGACACGACCGTGTCTTTGAGGGCCCTTTCCGCGGCTTCCAAGAGGCTGTCGGTGGTGTCCCCCATGGCGGAGAGTACGAGAACTGGTTTTCGGGATAACCTGGCCGTTACCAGGTCCGCCATATGCCGGATCCGTTCCGCGTTTGCCACGGAACTCCCCCCGAATTTCATCACGATCATGAAAAATCCTCCGCCGGAACTGAGACGCCCGGAGCCAAGACGCTCCTGGAGCTTATCAGGAAGCGGAGGGATATGCAAGGGCGCGATCCCCCGGGGCAAAAGCGTTTTATCCAGGGCGGCCCGTTATCGTTCCGGGCGGCGTATGCCGTAATGCCTCAAAATAAAATTTTTGCTTCGCAAAAATTGGAAGACTTCTTGTAACGATTAATAATTCGTCATCAAGTCTTTTTACAGCCGCAGCAAGCTGCGTGGTATTAAACCGTATCGGCTTCGCGAATAAACGATGATGCTATAATAGCTTCTATAAATCTTTTTTATGGAGGCTTTATTGTATGAACGGGAAAAAATTTGTGTTTTTGGCTGTTATCGTGATTTTGACTGAATTAGGCCTCAACGCACAAAAAGGTTACCAGGGTCCTGGATTGCGGCCGGTAACTGTCCAGGATGCAAAATCTCTTAGAGATGAGTCCCCTGTAGTTTTAAGAGGGAAAATAGAAAGATTCCTGGGAGATGAAAAATATACATTTACAGATGATTCTGGAAGCATAATCATTGAAATCGACAATAGGTTGTGGAAGCTGGACCGGCGGCGAAGCATATACAGTCCTGTTATGTGTCGTAAAATCTGTTACGAAGCGCCCGGCACGGATGCCGGGCGTTAATTTCTATTTTCGTGAAACAGTCATATCGGAGAATGGATCTAATTTTCCAGCCAAAAC
>JAISOO010000094.1 GCA_031275595.1 Spirochaetaceae bacterium
AAATTTATGGGAAAAAGCGGGCTTTAGACCGCTTTTCCGGAAGCCTTTCCCAAAACCAACCGGGTTGTGGAAAAGGCTCTATCCTTCCATCCGGGGACCATCCGCCAGGGCTTTAAGCAGGATCCGTTCCAGCTTACCATGGGCGGGAGCCCCGGCGGTTCGTTCCGCGCGGCTCAAAGAAATTTCTTTGTCCAAAATTATTCCCCCCGGGGGACGGGTCAATACCAGGATCCGTTCCCCTAGGTAAATGGCCTCCCGGGGATCGTGGGTTACCGCGAGGGCCCGGCGCTTCTCCCTTTGGATAAGTTCCAGGAGTATGTCCATAAGTTCCAGCCTGAGGGGAATGTCCAGGGACTGAAAAGGTTCATCCAGAAGGATGAGGGGACCGGGATAGGCAAAGGCCCGGGCCATGGAAACCCGCTGCCGCTCTCCTCCGGAAAGCTCATCCGGGTAGGCCCCGGCTTTATCTCCCAGAGAAACCATATCTAAAAAATACCGGGCCCGTTTTTCGGCATCCTCCTTTCCCAGAGGACCCTCGATGGGAATCATCACGTTTTCCAAAACCTTATACCAGGGGAGAAGCCGGGGGTCCTGAAAAATAAAAGAAACCTCCGCTGTTCTGGGCCCTCCCCCAAGACGGATCGCTCCTGACCGGGGTTTTAAAAGACCGGCTATGAGCCGTAAGAGGGTGGTCTTGCCGCAGCCTGAAGGGCCCAGGATCGCCACGGGGTTCCCATCATCCAGGTTCAGGAAAATATTTTCGAAAAGGGGATTTTCGGTAAATGAAAAGGAGACGTTTTCAAGGGAAAGACCCACCGTCTTCATGAGGTACCCCCCCGTTTTTTTAAGGCCGACAGGAGCAGGCTGAGGAGAGCCTGGGAAAGGGCCGCGGCAAAAACCGTGGCCGCGGTCCAGGCAAAAAGTTCCGGCGTTTCAAGCTGGGCTTTAGCCTGCTGCATTCCCGTTCCCAGGGACCGTACGGGCTGCACCAGCACTTCAGCGGCCACCACCACCTTCCAGCACAGGGAGAGGGAACCCCGCAGCCCCCCCAGAATAAAGGGGACGAGGGTGGGGATATAGAGCCGCCTGAGGGTTTCGGCCCGGGACAAACGGTAGACCCGCAAAACCTCGACAAGCCGGGGATCCACCGCCCCTATCCCGGTCATGGTATTGGCGGCCATCACGGGGAATACCATGAGAAAGGCGGTGAATATCGGAGTCCGTTCCGAACCAAGCCAAAGAAAGGCGATAAGGATCACCGCCATTACCGGGGTAGCGGCGATAACCGAGAAAAGGGGGCGGAAAAGGGCCGCGGCCCGTTTGTCAAGCCCGGCGGCGATCCCCGCAAAAATCCCCAGGGGCACGGATATAAGGATGCCTAAAACCACCCGGACAAAACTATTTCCCAGGGAACGGAGAAAGGTTTCGGTGGTAATAAGGGCGGCGAACCGGATAAAAACCGGCAACGGCCCCGGAAAAAGCAGGATACTCCCCGAAAACCGGGAGGCGAGTTCCCATAAAAAGAGCAGAAAGAGAACCCCCAGGAATCCGAATAGGGGGGAATATTCCCCCGGCTTGTTATTTTTTATCATCCCCCCGCTAAAATCCCCTCCTCCCCGGCGGTTCATCGCCCTTTACTTTTCGAACCGGTTCCGCAGCCGGCTGCGTTGTTATCCGTCCGCACCGTTTCTCAAGACAAAACCTGAGAAAAAGGGGTTGTCCACGGATGCTTAAGACAAGCGGAACCTGTCTTTCACCATCATGATCCCAGGCCCATGATTTTAGGACCGGCTCCTTTATCCAGACCCCGAGGGGAAGGACTAGCAGTTTGTTGCGCTTTAGCGCAAAATCATATAAAAATTCACGAAAGTGAATTTTTATACCCTACAAACTGCATTCGAACCGAAGGTTCGCGGAGCCCCAACAATCGGGAATTTTTGCATGACCATGCAAAAATTCCACAAGCGCAACAGGCTCCTAGGGCTTAAGATAAAAGCCATCCGGCGGCAGGGCGTTCCCGATCGCCGCAGGAGAAAATTCCAAAAATATCTTAAAAAGGGATTCCAGGGATGCCCTGGCCTCCGCCGCAGGGATAAACACATAGTTACTCCGGGGTATGGCGGCGCTTACCACGGCGGCCTTGAGCCCCAGATCGTGTTTCTCTACCAGGGTCCCCGCCTCTCCGGGATGAGCGATAACCCACCGGATGGATTTTTCATATTCCTCCAGGATGGTTCTTATCACATGAGGCCGGGACCGGGCAAAATCGGCGTCCACCACCAACACCGTCATGGGGAAATTCCCCGTACCCCCGGCCTTGATCCATTCGGCCTCAATGTCGGTAACTTCCCGCAGGCCGGGTTTTCCATTCCGGGCCATTGTGGCGAAAGGTTCCGGAAGGAGGGCGGTGGCGATCCTTCCCGCAATCAGGGACTGCGCAATTTCCGGGTAGGCCAAGGCGTATCCCAGCTGTATGTCCCGGCCGGGATTTATCCCCCGGGAGAGGAGGATCCGCCGAAACACCAAATCCGGGGTGGCCCCCTGACCGGCCACTTCCACGGTCTTACCCCGGAGGTCCTCGATACCCCGCACCGCCGGATCGGAACTTAAAAGAGTCAACATCCCCGCGCCCACCACCGCGGCGATTTGCAGGGACTTTCCCCCGGAGGCTATCTTGGCCGCCACGTTGGGGGGCAGGATCCCGACTTTGGCTTCCCCCGAGAGAAACCGGGCCGCCAAAAGATCCGCCTGAGCCAGCGCTTCCAGGCGGATGTTCATCCCCGGTACCGCCGGGGGATTTTCAAAAAGCCGGATCATCCCCACTCCTGAAGGTCCTTTAATGCCGTATATGGTAAGGGACGATTGGGCTCCGAGAAAAGCCCCAAGACATCCGAAAATAAAACAAAAGAACAGTCCATGTTTAAATGATTTCATGTTTTTCACTCCTTTTATTATAATGGTAATATAGCAAAGTTGTTATCATTCCGGCAAGTAAAAGGAATACGTTAAGGATAAAAGGGAGATTACGGGAAATACCGGAAAGGATACCCCCTATCCAGCCGAAGGGAGAGGTGGAAAACATGATGATCATGTGCTGAATCGCCATTACCCGGGCCCGTTCGGCAACATTCACATGGAGGGCCACCAGGGATTCGGCGAGCATGGCCAGGATCCCCGCGCCGAATCCATCAAAGACCAGGGACAGGCAGAGCATCCCATATTTGAGGCCTCCTTCCACCGGAACGCTTATGAGAATGGTCTGGCCTGCCATATAACTGGCAAAACCCAGGATCAAGGGGGTTCGTAAACTCACCGTGGTAAGGTGGGGAATAACCGTAAAGAAAAAAACAAGGGCGATGACGGAACGCAGCATGGGAAAAAAGGGTAAAAGGGAATCGGGGACCAACAGTTTTTTACTGGCAATAACCTGCCAAAAGGTAGTGTTGATCATCCCCACGGCGCCCACCAGGGCGGTGATAATGAGGGCGAAGATCGTTCCTTGGGATTTTCCCATGATCCGTAAAACCCCGCCGTACCCGCCCAGGAGGGAAAAGATACTTTTCCCCCGGGTTTCCCGGATCCGTATCATCCCGGTACCGGTTTCCTTGGAAAAAATAAAGAGGATTATCAATTTAACGGTCATCACCACAAAGGCGTTGGTATAGAGGATCCTGATGGCGGGGATCAGGGTCAGCCGGGATACCAAAATAGACGAGATAGGGGCAAAAAGGGCGGAAAGCTGCCCCGATACGATCACCAGGGAATAGATCCGGGTGATCTGGCTCTTTTCGGCATCCTCTACCATGAGGCAGTCCCAGGAGTTGGTGGTTACCTTCATGATGCCGTTAAAAAGGGCGGCAACCAGGAAAAACCAGAAATTTTCCGCCCGAATCCAAATGAGGCAGGGAACGGACCAGGCCAAAAAATCAAAGATGGCGGTGGTTTTTCGCCGGCCGAGCTTATCGGTAATGGCTCCGCTTAAAAAGGCAAAAATCACCTGGGAAAGCATATATATCGAGGCGATAACCCCGACTTCGACGTCATTCAGGCCCACGGCGAGCATATAAACCGATGCATAGGGCAGACAGAGGTTCATTGAAAGGCCCCAGAGCGGTTCGGTATACACACAAGCCCGTGGATTTCCCCGGAGGCTCACCAGGGTTTTGATAAGCGGATTATTCACGTTATTTTATACGGGGCCTATCCCCCTTTAGACTCCAATTGTTTTAAACCGCCAGGGTTTTATGGGTTTCTTTAAGCTGTTTTCTGATGGGAAGTTTCTGAGGACATTTATCTTCACAAACTCCACATTCCACACAGGCCGCCGCGTTCTCGTACATCATCCAGGGCACTTTACCGATTTGGGCATAGGTTTTTTGGGCAAATTCGGTGATCTGGTATACCCGATGATAATTCATCAGGGTAAAGAGTTCCGGAATGTTGAGGCCCTGGGGACAGGGCATACAGTACTTACAGCCGGTACAATACAAACCCGCAAGGCGTTCGTTTTCCTTCATCATTGCAAGGATCCGCTCCTGTTCCACGGGACTCAAAGGGGCGGTATTGTCAACGATGGCGGCGTTTTCTTCCAACTGTTCTATGGAACTCATCCCCGACAGGGCGATATGAATGTGGGGATTGGAAAAAACATACCGGAGGGCCACTTCGGCGGAACTATGTACCTTACCGGGCAATAAATCCTGGATGACCTTGGTAGGCGCCCCGAGCCGGCCGCCGCCGACCGGCCCCATCACCGCGATACCCAAGCCCTCGCCGTAGGCAAAATCTATGTCCCGGGCGTTGGAACGATCCAGCAGGTTGTACTGACAGAGGAGGGAGGAAAATTCCCCTTCCCCCCGGCGGACTATCTCCGCCATATTGCCCGGGGTATCGTGGAAGGAAAAGGAGATATGCCGTATCACCCCCTGGGCTTTGAGCTTTTTCGCCCGGCTCAAGGGACCGTCGGGGACATTAATCTTATGAACAAAGGTATCCAGCGTGATACCCCAAAAATGATAAAAATCAATATAACCGGTATCCAGTTTTTTGAGGGATTTTTCAAGCCTTTTTTCATAATCGTCCCCGGAATCATTTTCAATCGGATTTTTGGTAGAAAGAAATATCTTTTCCCTCCTTCCGCCCTTGAGCGCCTTACCGACGATGATCTCGCTCAGGGTATCACAATACCCCGGGGCGGTGTCGAAATAATTCACCCCCAGGTCCATGGCCCGGTGAATCAGGGATATGCTTTTCTCTTCGTCAAAAATAGTCTTACCGTCCTTTTCATAGCTCGGAAGACGCATACATCCAAGACCAAGCCGGGAAACTTTCAGACCGGTCTTTCCATAGGTAACATACTGCATAACTTAGGTTCCCCCTCTCTTTTTGAAACAGCGCTGGAAAAGCCCCGCCTATAGAACCAATTCCAAAACGCAGCTTAACGGCATATACCGCACTAGTAATACGGTACCATGTCCAATAAAGATTATCAATTGAGGCTTTCCCAAAACTTCAGTTTTTGGGAAAGCAACCTTAGATTTATGGGAAAAGCGGGCTTTAGACCGCTTTTTCAAGAGCCTTTCCCGAAACCAACCGGGTTTTGGGAAAGGCTCAATTAAGCCGGTTGGAAAACGGATGTTTTTAGGTTCAGCCCCCTCAAATAAAAAACGCCGGAATCCCTCCGGCGTTTTGATATCGAAAGGAATTTTACCGGGCGGTTTTGGGCCCCCGTTTTCCGGTCCTCCCCGGCGTTTTCGATCGAGTTTTCGATTGAGGGGACTTGGCGGGTTTATCCGCTTGGGGGGATTTACGCGCCCCCCTTCTGCCCGGGGATGCCTTTTTACTGCCCGGGCCCGTGTTTTTAATCACCGCCTGGGCTCCCGCAAGCCGGGCAATAGGCACCCGGTAGGGGGAACAGGAAACGTAGTTTAAGCCCGCCCGGAAGCAGAAATCAATGGTGGCGGGATCGCCGCCGTGCTCCCCGCAGATACCCACGTTGAGCTTGGGATTGACCTGACGCCCCTGCTCCACGGCGTTCCGGATGAGGAATCCTACCCCTTCTTCATCGATAGACTTAAAGGGATCCACGTCCAGGACATGATGCTGCAGATAGGTGGGCAAGAAGGATGCCACGTCATCCCGGCTGAAGGCAAAGGTCATCTGGGTAAGATCGTTGGTACCGAAGCTGAAAAAATCCGCGTATTTGGCAACATGCCCCGCCCGGATCGCCGCCCGGGGCACCTCTATCATGGTACCGATTTTGACGTTGAGTTTTACCCCCTCCTGGTCCAGGACCTGTTTTATCACGGCCTCGGCGTTGGGGCGGAGCAGTTTTAATTCCCGGGCGGTAACGACGATGGGGATCATAATCTCCGGATCCACGGGAATGTTGCTCTTGATACAGTCCGCCGCGGCCAGGGCAATGGCTTCAACCTGCATATCGTAAATTTCAGGATAGGTTATGGCCAGACGGCAGCCCCGGTGTCCCAACATGGGGTTTATCTCATGGAGCTTCTCAATCTTGGGCAGGAGTTTCGCGGGTTTTATCGCAAGATAGGACGCAAGCTCCGCGATTTCTTTTTTGGTCCGGGGGACGAATTCATGCAGGGGGGGATCCAGGAGCCGGATGATCACCGGGCGGCCCTCCATGGCGCTGAAGATGCCGAAAAAGTCCTTCCGCTGGAGGGGGAGTATCTTCCGCAACGCCTCTTTCCGCTCTTCCGCCGTTTCGGCCACGATCATCCCCCGGAAGTGGATGAGTTTTTCCTTCTCGAAAAACATATGCTCCGTGCGGCAGAGTCCCACCCCCTGGGCGCCGAAATCAAAGGCCCGTTTGGCATCCTCAGGCTGGTCCGCATTGGTCCTGATCTCGAAACCCTTGATCGGCCCCCGTACCGAAGCGGCCCGGACATCGTCGCACCAGCCCAGGAAGGTCTTCATATCCTCGGATATTTCCGGTACCGCCAGGGGAAGCTTTCCCTCATAAATCAGTCCGGAGGAACCGTCCACCGTAATCCAGTCCCCTTCCTTAAAGGCCTTGCCGCCGATATTCACCTTTTTCCCCTGTACCTGCACCTCCTTCGCCCCGGCCACGCAGGGGGTTCCCATGCCCCGGGCAACCACCGCCGCGTGGCTGGTCATACCCCCGGTGGAGGTGAGGATCCCCTGGGAAACCACCATGCCGCCGATATCTTCCGGGCTGGTATCCTGCCGGACGAGGACGACCTTTTCCCCCCGGAGATGCCAGTCCTCCGCGTCTTTGGCGGAAAAAACGATCCTGCCGCAGCCCGCCCCGGGGGACGCGTTAAGCCCCTGGGTAAGGGAGCGGGCGTCCGTCAGGGCCGCGGGATCGATCATGGGATGGAGCATCTGATCCAGATGCTCCGGGGTTACCCGGAGGATCGCGGTATTTTTATCGATCAATTTCTCGGCCACCATATCCACCGCGCATTTAACCGCGGCGGCTCCGGTCCGTTTGCCGCTCCGGGTCTGGAGGATATAGAGTTTCCCCTGCTGGACGGTGAATTCCATGTCCTGCATATCCCGGAAATGTTTTTGCAGCCGGTTTTTAATATCCACCAGCTGCCGGTAGATCTGCTTGTTTTCCTGTTCCAGAGCGGCGATCTTCTCCGGGGTTCTGATCCCCGCCACCACATCTTCCCCCTGGGCGTTCATGAGGTATTCGCCGTAAAATTCGTTTTTACCCGTGGAGGGGTCCCGGCTGAAGCACACCCCGGTTCCCGAATCGCTGCCGAAGTTGCCGAACACCATGGATTGGACGTTTACCGCCGTACCCCTGATGTTTTTAATGTCATTAAGCTCCCGGTATTTGATGGCCCGTTCGTTCATCCAGGATCCAAAAACCGCGTTCACGGCGCCCCAGAGCTGCTCCAGCGGCTGCTGGGGTAACGCGCTGCCCGTATGGTGTTGGATGATCCGCTTATATTCCCCCACCAGATCCCGCAGGTCCCCCTCGCTAAGGTCCTGGTCAAGCTGTATGTTCCGGGCTTTTTTGACGGAAGCGATGGCCGCCTCAAAGGCTTCGTCGGGCACGCCCATAACCACCCCGCCGTACATCTGCATAAAACGCCGGTAGGCGTCCCAGGCAAAACGCCGGTTGCCGGTTTTGCGGGCCAGGCCGTGGACCGCCTTGTCATTCATTCCCAGATTAAGAATCGTGTCCATCATACCGGGCATGGATACCGCCGCGCCGGAACGGACCGAAACCAACAGGGGATCCCCGGGATCCCCTAATTTTTTCCCCATGGTCTTTTCAAGTTTTTTTAAGTTTGCCAGAACTTCTTCCTCAAGGCCGGCGGGATATTTTTTTTTGTTTTCATAATACGCGGCGCACACTTCGGTAGAAATCGTAAAGCCCGGAGGCACCGGAATATTCAGATTCGTCATTTCCGCCAGATTCGCCCCTTTTCCGCCCAGGATATCCTTCATCCCGGCGTCTCCTTCGGCCTTCCCTTCGCCGAAGAAATACACATTCTTTTTCTTTGCCATTCATAATCCTCCTTCTTAATTATAGAGAGGGGGCGGAAAAAAAGAAACCCCCCACCGTGCCGCTTGTTTTCTCTTAACACGCTCCCGCGTGCTTTGCCAGGTGTCCTTTGTGCTTTCTGATTGACCGCGTAAGCGGTCTCCCCTTATTCGCCTTTGTGGTTAGTCTTGAGCATTTCCCAAAAACTGAAGTTTTGGGAAAGCCTCGAGTTTCTGGTATAAGCCGTCAATATCGAAAGCATTGGAACGGAAGAACTTTAACAGCGTGGTGTAGCGTTCCGGTTTTATTCGCAGTGCCGATATGACTGAACTTACCCCCTGTATGTCGGGCCTCATAATAAACCCGATGGTTATGATGCAGAAATTAATCCGGCTTGACTGCCTGTTGAAACAAGGCAAAAATTGTTCTAAGATGGTATTGATGAACTGGAACATGGAAAGCCCCCCTCTTGCCGTCCGATGTTGTTGTGCAATTTCATCGTAACGCAAGTCGTAAGGTCTTTCTACCAGTTCATCTTTTTGGCTTGAGAACTTGCGACTCACAAGCCCGTCAAAGGTCATGTCAAAGCCGTCCCTGCCATTGGTGTTGATCCCCACCACCGCAGGAACAGGCTCGGAAGTGACCAAAGTCGGGGTATATACGTCCGAAGGGGGACGGAAGTACACCCTGGGTTCCCCCCTGATGATGGCGAAAAGCGCGGTTCTTTGCGGTTCCCTGCTTGACAGAATTCCGCCGGTCCTCTGCGCCTCCACGGGCTTTGACGCTCTGGATCACGCCATGGAATCCATCTGGAACAAAAACACGGATGATACCACCAGGCAGATGGCCGAAGACGCGGCGGTGGAAGTTCTCACCTGGCTTCCTTTGGCCTATAAAAACGAGGCTCTTGTCAAAGCGGGCGGGAAGAAAGTTCCTGAAAATCACAACAAGGTTTGCATGAGGATGCTTCGGGCCTCCTGCATGGCGGGGGCCGCGTTCGCCATTACCGGAACCGCCGCGGGCCACGCCCTTTCCTTTATCCTGAGCGAGGACTGGCACACAGCCCACGGAAACGCCTACGCTTTTACTCTGCTTGAGATTTTTGATTTCGCCGCCGGAGAAACACAAACCGCCCTCAGCCTTGAACGGATCATGAAACGACTCGATCCTGTAAAACACGGGGGCACCGATCCGGCGGGGAATCCTGCTTCGCCCGGAGGACTTACGTCGGTTAAGGCTTTGCGAGACCATATCGCGACCATGATGGATAATATGAAGATTCCCAGGACATTTAAGGACCTGGGGATAACGCTAAACCCCGGAAACATCGACACCCATTTTGACCGGGCTTTTTCGGACCCAAAAATGTGGAACCAGATACCCAAGGCTACAAAGGAAAATATCTATCCCCTGTTGGAAAAGAAATGCTGATCCCTATACTGCTTTCGGGGCTGGTTGTTTTTCTTACCCATGCCCTGGAGGCGGCGACCGGTTTTGGCTGCGCGGCGGGGGATCATCATCATTACCATCCTTGGCTGGTTTTTGGCTCTTTACATGGCTATCAGCAAACGGAAGCAGCTTAATTTCCGTCAGTTCGCTGTTATATGCGGATGTATGGCCATCGGCCTTCCGGTGGGAATGTACCTCTTCCGGGCCTTCGACATAATTTTTTTGAAAAAGATCCTGGTCTATTTTATTATCGTCACTTCCGCCTGGCAGCTTTTCCTGCGTCTGGGGCACAAGAATTCAAAAAAGACGCTTTCCCAAGGTATCAAGAGACTGCCATATTTTGCGCTGCTCATCATCGGGGGCATCGTCCACGGTATGTTTTCTACCGGCGGCCCCTTGGTGGTGATCTATGCTTCCCGGACCCTGCCCGACAAGGGACAGTTCAGGGCCACCCTTTGTCTGCTATGGGCCGTGTGAAACACGGTGATTATCGTCGCCTATCTTCTTGAAGGCAGCATAACTCCGCCTCTAGGAGCCTGTCGCACTTGTAGGTTTTTGCGGCACTTTGTACCGCAAAAACCACGATAAACGGGCTCCTTGGGGAGTTTGCAAGGTAAAAAATCGCCTTGCAGGCGATTTTTGGAGGTTTTATGCGCGAAGCGCAACAAACTCCTGCAGGCACTACCGGGCTGCTCGTCCCTTTTGTTATTTTCGGCATTATTGCCAGCGAAAAGATTCACCACAAAGCAAACGAACAAATTTTTTCGGTAATAGTAGAGGCTTTCCCAAAACTTTAGCTTTTGGGAAAGCAACCTTAGATTCAGTATTTTCCATGTTATTGATTACCGGATTTTTTATGCTTGGGTAACTAACTTTAATTAAAATTGGTAAATCCCCGGTTATGCCGGGGGTATTTGATTATCCCCTTCACGGTCGCAGACCTGCAGTATTTTTATATCATCGCCTATACTATGGTCCGCCTCTTTCATCGTCTCAAGCCACCGGGGGCTCTCCTTTTCCTCTATCGGCCGGTTCTTCTGCTGCTCCCCTGTCAGCGCGGTGTTTTTCCTCTCATCCCGGTTAAATCCCCTCTGGTCCAGCGTGCCGAGTACCAATCCCCCGGGGGTTACCGCCAGACAGCTATGGTATTTACCCCATGGTCTTGTCGCCGATCTATCCGTTACCTTCCATCTCCTGCCGGCTGTCATAATTGACTGATGTCGTGTCCTGCACTGCACTGCTAAAATCAAAGGCTGGCCTTCCATACGCCGGATTGTCGCGGCACGATGGGCCCGCAGTATTTCGCCCTTGTCAAACGTATCGTTGCCGAGCAGGTTGTATATAGCCTTGGCTTCGGCCCGATTCGCGCTGCTGCCCTATATTGTTTTTGAGAAAGTTATGGGTCAGGTTTAGGGCTTGCCCTGCGGTTCTTCATTGGAACGCGGGGCCCCGCGCCGGAGCCTGCCCTGAACCTGGCCCGCAGCAACAGGAGCCGGGAATCCCCGGTTACCGGCTAAAAGAACACATGGCTTATATAGCGGTCCGCCGTTACCAGGAGCCCCAAAAGGCCCGTATAAACCGCGAATCCCCAGAGGGAGCGCTCCCGGACGAGTTTGAGCATAAATTTGATCGAAAAAAAACCCACCGCCGCCGCCGCCGCGGTACCGGCTATCAGGGGGCCGGGGCCTATCCCGCTTTCGCCGCCCGCTCCAAAGTCTTTCACCTGCAATACCAGGGCCCCCAGTATCGCCGGGATGGAGAGGAGGAAGGAAAACCGGGCCGCAAAGTCCCGTTCCAGCCTGCGAGAGAGGGCCCCCGAAAGGGTCAGCCCTGAACGGGATACCCCGGGGATGATGGCGATCCCCTGGAGGATGCCGATAATCAGGGCATCGGGCCGGGTCATGGCCTCCCCTGCCCTGGACCGGCCGGGCCTGGAGAGGATTTCGGAAATCCCCAGGGCCGCCGCGGTGGTCAGAAAGGCAAAACCCAGGCCCGCCGCCGACTCAAAGGCCCTGTCAATAGGGCCCTTAAAAACCAGCGCGAACACCACCGCCGGTATGGTGGCGATCGCCAGGAGGCCCGTGAGGGGCTGCCAGGGACGGCGCAAAATATTCCATATATCCCGCCGGAGAACGATGAACACCGCGATAAGGGTGCCCCCATGGACCACGGTGTCGAATAACAGGACCGGCTCGTTTATCTTAAAGATCCGCTGCAACAGAACCAGGTGGCCGGAGCTGCTGACCGGCAAAAACTCGGTAATACCCTGAACCGCCCCCAGGATCAGGGATTCAAAAATTTCCATACCTTTACCATACGGTTATTACCGGAGTTTTTCAACCGGGAACCTTCCCCAAACAGCAATGTTACCTTCACGAAGGAGCCTTTCCCAAAACCCGGTTGCTTTCGGGAAAGGCTTTGGAAAAAACGGCCCAAAGCCCGTTTTTTCCTCTAAATCTAAGGTTGCTTTCCCAAAAGCTGAAGTTTTGGGAAAGCCTC
>JAISOO010000125.1 GCA_031275595.1 Spirochaetaceae bacterium
TCGGCCCTTTACGGTTCCGACAGTATCGGGGGGGTAATCAACATCATCACGAAAAAACCTGAGGCTGCCCCCTTCTTTACCGCGGGCCTTACCAACCGTTTCCTCCCGGCCCGGAACGATCCGGACACGACGGAAAAGGCCGGCCCCTTTGATAACTTTAATCCCCTGCGGGAACAACTGTTTACCGCCGCCGGGGGATTTTCTTTGGGACCGGTGAGGAATGCCCTGGACGCGGAAACCGGCTGGGGCAGCTTTTATTACGACGAAAAGGGGGAAAGTTCCCTGCTTCCCCGGTACTATCGGGGACGGGTGGGACTGGATACGGTTATCCCCCTGGGGGAGGCTTCGGAACTCCGGACCGGGGGTTCCTTTATGCTGATGCGGCGGGACGACCAGACCGACAGGCGGGGAAGCCTTAACCGCTTTGATTATATCCGCGCCGACGGCTATGCCGAAATGGACCTGCGCCCCTTTGAGGGAAGCAGCCTTACCATACGGTTCTACGACAACTTTTACCGGCGGAATAAAGACACCTACGCATCGGAAACAGATGCCTGGACCCGGGGGGAAAACGACGAAAACGAAAACTTCGCGGCGCTGGAACTGACCGGGACATACGAAGGACTCTCCAATTTTATCTTTACCCTGGGACTGGAAGGGGCCTACAACAGTATGGAAAAGTACGATCTGGATAAGCCTTTTATCGGTATTGATAAGGAAGCGTTTTTCTTCCAGACCGAATATTACCGGGAAAAATATTCCATCCTTGGAGGGGTACGGGTGGAGCGGAACTCCCCCTTTGGTTTTGCCGGGGCGCCGAAACTGTCCCTGATGTACCATCTCCCCCGGGGGTTCCGTGTTCTGGCCGGAGCCGGGACAGGCTACCGGGCGCCGGGTTTTAACGATCTCTACCTGGATTACGAAAACAGAACCCAGCACGTCCGGGGCAACCGGGACCTCCGTCCGGAATATTCCCTGGCCTTTAACGCGGGCCTTGAGTACGCCCGGCCCGGCCGCTTTGCCCAGATCAACCTCTATTACCATGAACTTTTCAACGAGATCGACAACGTCCTCACCGATACCGTAAACGGCCAGCGGATCTACGACGCGAAAAGTATTGCCCGGTCCATGCGGACCGGCGTTGATGCCGAAGGAAAGCTGTCATTTCTGAAATACGGTTTTTTTTCTCCCTGGGGTACAGTTGGGTTTACGGGTATGATCGGCATGAAAAAACGGAACTGTATCCCCAGCCGGTCCACACGCTCAAAATGAAAATAGGTTTTGAGCGTCAGGAACGGTTTGTTACTACCTACCTGCAGGGCCGTTTTTTCTCACCCCTGCGTATCCCTGGCAAAGCGGATACGAACCCCCGTTTTATCCTTGACTTTTATTTTTCCACGGCCCTGAATAAAAATTTTCTGATCAAAGCCGGGGTGGATAATGTTACCGGCCTCATCGATTCCCTGGGACCGTCAACCCCCCAGACATTTTTTATCGGCCTTGGCTGCGAATTATAAAGTCCGGGAATGGGAGCCGCTTCCAAAATCACGGAACCCCGGGCCCGCCGGATCCCGGGACCGCCTCATTTGAAAATTGCTTAACCTCCTCATAGAGTTCCCAGAGGTTTTCCACGATCCGGGGGGAAGGCCGCAGAAACAGCGATGAGGGGATAATGCTGACGTTTTTTTCTTTTCCCGCCCTGGTTTGGGCGATCACCGGATCGGCGGCTAACACATCCTCAACCTGCGTAAAGGACAGGGCCCCGAAGAGAAAATCAGGATTCTGCGCCAGGATAAATTCCGGCGAGAGGATAGGCTGGGCCGCGCTTAATCCTTCGGCGATATTCCGCGTGCCCAGCAGGGTGAGGATCTCCCCCGCCAGGGTCCTGTCGGTAAAGGCCGTGATGGGATCGGTGGAGTAGATAAAGGCCCCCTTGATGTCGAGGGGCCGCTGCTTCAGGTCTGACCGGATGGCCTCAAGCCGGGCCCGCTTCTCCCTTATCAGGGCTTCCGCCTCCGCCGCCCTGCCCGTAAGCCGGCCCATGAGCAGGGTGCTGTTAAAAATATCTTCTATAAAATACGCCCCGTGGATAATCGCCCGATACCCCCGGCGGCTGAAATCCGCGATAAGCTCAGCGGTCATGGTATTGCCGATGATAAGATCCGGCTCAAAAGCAATAACCCTTTCCGCGCTGGGCCGGGAAGTCGTACCGACCACCGGGAGCAGTCTGGTTTTTTCTTCCGGCCAGATGTAGCCCCGGACCGACGGGATCGCCGCGATGGAATCCTCGGCGCCGATGAGATACAGGGTCTCCACCGCCCCGGGGGAGAAGAGGACGATCCGCCGGTAAGGGGCCAGGGGTATCTTGTTGCCCTCCCGGTCGGCAATATACTCACCGTCCTTTTCGGCAATTACCTGCCAGTAGAGCGCCCGCCCCCCGGCGTTTTGCTGATTCCCGCCGCTTGGGGGGTCCGCCTGCGTTTTACTCCAACAGGCCCCCAAACAGAGGCAGGCCATGAACGGAAAGAGTATCCCTAATCCCGGCTGTTTGTTACGCATGATCACTCCTCGTTGTTCCGTTTGGGCAGCACCACGGGCCGCCCTTCCCCGTCGGTTTGTATGACCGCCCGGATGCCGTAGATCTCCTCCACCACCTTTCCGGTAATGACCTCCCGGGGGCGGCCCTGATACCGCAGGCGGCCTTCCTTGAGCAGCACGATCCGGTCGCAGTATTGGGAAGCCAGATTCAGGTCGTGGAGTACCGCCACGATGGTTTTCCCTTCCCGGCGGGACTTTTGCCCCATGAATTCCATGATCTCGATGGTATGGTTAAGATCCAGCCCGGAGCTTACCTCGTCCAGGAGGAGGATATCCCCCTCCTGCACCAGACAGCGGCCGATGATCACCTTTTGTCTTTCCCCGCCTGAAAGTTCCGTCACCTTCCGATCCGCCAGGGCCCGTATCCCCAGGAGCTCCATCACTTCCTCAACCTTACGCCAATCGTTTTTCCCGTAACCGGCCCAGCGGTCCCTGACGCGGGGAAGCCTGCCCAGGATGATCACCTCCTTTACCAGGAGGGAACCGTGGAGGGCCGGGTTCTGGGGCAAAAAGGAGATCCGCCGGGAACGTTCCTCCCGGGTGGGAAGGGTATTGGCCCCGGAAAAAACGATCCTCCCCTGGGACGGTTTCAGATACCCCAGCATCATCTTGAGAAAGGTCGATTTTCCCGAACCATTGGGGCCGAGGAAGCCCAGGAATTCCCCCGGCCGCAGGGAAAGGGATATTTCCCTGAGAACCGGCCCGCGGCGGTAGGCAAAACTCACCTTCTCCGCATC
>JAISOO010000003.1 GCA_031275595.1 Spirochaetaceae bacterium
CTTATATCCCTTGGTCGGCTGCCCCCAGGGGGTAACCGGATTGATACCCTTGTTTTTTCCCTCGCCCCCTCCGTGGGGATGATCCACGGGATTCATGGCCATGCCCCGGACCGTGGGACGAACCCCCAGCCAGCGTTTGCGCCCGGCTTTGCCGAGCTGCACATTCATGTGATCCTCATTTCCCACAGTCCCCACGGTGGCGTAACATTTTTTGAAAATCATCCGCATTTCGCCGGAGGGGAGTTTTACCGTCACATAGTCCCCTTCCTTGGCCGCGATAAGGGCGCCGGTACCGGCGGAACGGGTGATCTGCCCGCCCTTGCCCAGGGTAAGCTCAATATTATGAACCACGAACCCCAGGGGTATATTCTCCAGGGGAAGGGCGTTCCCCGCCTCAATGGGCGCGCCGGGACCGCTTTGGATCTTCGCCCCCACGACGAGGCCCTTGGGGGCCAGGATATACCGCTTGTCCCCGTCGGCGTATACCACCAGGGCAATATTGGCGCTCCGGTTAGGGTCATACTCGATGGTGGCCACCCTGCCGGGGACCCCGATCTTATCCCGTTTAAAATCAATGATCCGGTAACGGCGCTTATGCCCGCCGCCCTTGTGCCGCACACTGATGCGGCCCTTTGAATCCCGGCCGGCCTTTTCCGAGCGCCCGACGGTAAGGGCCTTTTCCGGCTTATCGGTGGTTATTTCGGCGTAGTCCAAACTCGCCCATTGCCGCATCCCCGCGGTTATGGGTTTATACGTTCTAATTCCCATATGGTTCCCCTAAACTCCCTCGAAGATGCCGATCTTTTCGTCTTTTTGCAAACGAACAATGGCTTTCTTCCAGGACGCGGTATAACCGGCCCGGTTTCGCTGCCGTTTCGGCTTACCCCCAACGACCATGACCGTACAAGCAATGGGGTGTACATTAAAAAGCTTACGGACCGCTTCTTTTATTTGGATCTTAGTGGCGGAAGGATCCACCTTAAAAACGTATTTTCCCTCTTCCCGCAGGGCATTGGCTTTTTCGGAGAGGACCGGCTCAATCAGAATTTTTTCATATATGGTCATAACGCGGCCTCCCCGTTATCCGCGCCGGCCCGCGGCTTTTTCGCGGCGTAAAAGGCATTCAAATTTTTTACCGCCGTTTCCAAAACAAGGACCCGGCGGCCGTAAAAAAGGTCGTGGGCCCGGAGGCGGTTATAGGAAAGGAAACTCAGCCAGGGGATGTTGGCCCCGGCCCGTTTTACCTTGGGATCATCGTCCTTCAAAATGATCACGGTCCGTTCGCCGGCGCCGAAATTCTTGATAATCCCCGCCAAATCCTTGGTTTTACCCGATTCTATTGAAAAATCCTCAACGACCTTGAGGGTATCGTTTTGGACCTTGAGGCTCAGAATGCTTTTTAAGGCCAGGCGTTTCGCTTTTTTGGGAATGGAATAGGAAAAATCCCGGGGTTTGGGGCCGAATATGGTACCGCCCCCCACCATGACCGGTGATTTTTTGTCCCCCCGCCGGGCCCGGCCGGTACCCTTCTGCTTATAGGGTTTTGCGTTGGAACCATGAACCTCGCCCCGGTCTTTGGTGCTGGCCGTACCGAGCCGTTTATTGGCAAGTTCGTTGTTTATGGCATACCAGATAAGGTCCTCATTTACCGGAAGACCGAAAACGGCGTCATCCAGCTCTATATTTCGCAGCTCTCTGCCGTCAATGGAATACACTGTCCGATTCATTACTTCCCTCGTTTCCCCTAAAGGCCTTACTTCTTTACCGCGGCCCGGACGGTCACCAGGCCTTTGTTTATGCCGGGAACGGCGCCGCGGACCAATATGAGCCGGTTATCGGCGTCGATCTTAACCACCCTCAGACTGAGGACGGTTACCCGCTCCCGGCCCATACGTCCGGGGAGCTTGACGTTCTTAAAGGTGCGGCCCGGATAGGTGGACTGCCCGGTAGACCCCGGCTCCCGATGAAATTTGGAACCGTGGGTGTAACGGCCGCCGCCGAAGCCCCACCGTTTGACCACACCCTGGAAGCCCTTGCCCTTGGAAACACCGCACACATCCACGTAACGGCATCCCTCAAAGACCTCCACTCCCAGGGAATCCCCCGGGGCGACTTCTTTATCAAAATCCCGAAATTCCTTGATCCGCCGTTTCGGCGTCACGTTTTCCGGGAATTGCCCCCCATAGGGCTTGGAAACCCGGCCCGGCTTGAGATCATCGACCCCAAGAACCACCGCGGCGTAACCGTCTTTTTCTTTCGTTTTTTGGGCGATGACCACATTCGGATCGATCCGGATAACCGTTACCGGAACCAGACTGCCCTCATCGTCAAAGACCTGGGTCATTCCCACTTTTTTGGCCAAAAGACCTAACATGATGCAACTCCACCTAAAGGGCACGCTATCCCTCAGTCCCGGGACCGTCCGCCTGAATGACGCTCCCCGCGCAAAGCCGGGGTATGATCGGGCGCTGAGAAAAAGTCCCGCGGGCTTTTTCTCAGTTTGTACGGGGCTTCCGCCGCCGTCATCGGCTCAGGGGATCAAACCGCCCCGGAGGCCGCCCGCGGGGCCCTCCGGAGACAAATCCCCTCGAAACAAAAAAATCACCGCGGGTTTTTCAAAACAAAAGGCCGCCGTATCAAAAAGGTGATCCCAACGGACCATCGGATTTTGAAACCCCGATGCCGAACCATCTGCCAGCTATTTTTATCGGGGGAGGCTGTTACCGCCCCATTCCCCGGCAAAAAACCAACGGATCGTTATTGTTTTATCTCCACATCCACCCCCGCGGGGAGCTCAAGCTTCATCAAAGAATCCATCACCTCCGCGGAAGGGTCGATTATATCAATCAAACGCTTATGGGTCCGCATCTCAAACTGCTCACGGGACTTTTTATTCACATGAGGAGAACGAAGCACCGTCACCTTGTTTATCCGGGTGGGCAGGGGAATGGGACCGGTAACTTTGGCCCCCGCCTTCTGCACCGTCTGAACGATAGACTTCGCGCTTTGATCAATCAATTCAACATCGAAACCGCGCAACCGCACGCGAATTCGCTCCTTAGTCATTATTCCTCCGGATGAGAAGCGGCCGGATTTTCGTACCGGCAAAAAACCAGCCGCCCTCGATCATAAACCTTGAGCTTTTCCCAAAACCCGGTTGGTTTTCGGAAAAGCTTGGGAAAAAGCGGTCTAAAGCCCGCTTTTTCAGGTAAATTCAGGGTAGCTTTCCCAAAAACTGAAGTTTTTGGAAAGCCTCCCTTTATTCGATAATCTCGGTTACCTGCCCGGAAGCAACCGTTTTTCCGCCTTCCCGAATAGCAAAACGCAAGCCCTTTTCCATGGCGATGGGATGGATCAGCTCGCCAATTATCTCGGTATTGTCCCCGGGCATGACCATTTCCTTGCCCTCGGGCAATTTCACCGTACCGGTGATGTCGGTGGTCCTAAAGTAGAACTGGGGCCGATACCCGGTAAAGAAGGGACTGTGCCGCCCGCCTTCCTCCTTGGACAGACAGTAGATCTGGCCCTTGAACTTGAGGTGGGGGGTGATGGAACCGGGTTTTGCCAGTACCTGGCCGCGCTCCACCTGTTTCTTATCAATACCCCGAAGCAGGACGCCGACATTCTCGCCGGCTTGAACGTCCTCCAGGGTTTTGTTAAACATTTCAAGGCTGGTGGCGACGGTCTGCTGGGTGGGTTTAATGCCGACAATTTCAACGGGATCCATGGCTTTGAGAATCCCGCGATCCACCTTGCCGGTTACCACCGTACCGCGGCCGGGAATGGTGAACACGTCCTCAATGGGCATGAGGAAGGGCTTGTCCGCGTCCCGGACCGGATCGGGGAAGTAACTGTCCATGGCGTCAAGCAGTTCCTGAATACACTTGGTGTCGCCGGTCTCCTCGCCCTTGTTGAGGTCTTCCATGGCCTTGAAAGCGGAACCCTTGATGATGGGGATCTCGCCGCCGGGGAAGCCGTTGGCGGTAAGCACGTCCTTGATCTCCTCTTCCACCAATTCAAGGAGCTCCGGATCGTCCACCAGGTCGATTTTATTAAGGAAAACGATCATGCTGGGGACGCCGACCTGACGGGCCAGAATGATGTGTTCCCGGGTCTGGGGCATAACCGAATCCGGGGCGGACACCACGAGGACCGCCCCGTCCATCTGGGCGGCGCCGGTGATCATGTTTTTGATGTAGTCGGCGTGGCCGGGGCAGTCGATATGGGCATAATGCCGTTTTTCGGACTGGTACTCCAGGTGCCGGGTATTGATGGTAATACCCCGGGCTTTCTCCTCCGGAGCGTTATCAATATCATCAAATTTCATGATCTTGTCACCGTATTTTTTACCACAATACATGGTTATAGCGGCGGAAAGGGTTGTTTTTCCATGATCAACGTGACCGATGGTTCCGACATTCATGTGAATCTTTGTTCGATTGAACTTATCTTTTGCCATTACGTGTCCTCCTTCCTAATTATGGGCACCCAATTTAAATTCTCGTTAAGCCAGTATACTCCAACACTGCCAAGAGTGTAAGACCCTCCGGTCCCCTGCCGGGGGCCAGGATATACATCCTTCGCAACAAACCAAAAGCGACGTTCCATTATAGCGAGGGGAAGCAAAAGGGAATAGCAGCATGAAGACGAGGGTCCAAAACCCTCAAGCTCGACATAGTACCACCCGTCCCGTTCCACCTGTCTCATCATGGCAACGCCAAACCGGGGCAGCCAAAAAACCGTTGCCCCGCCTTTTTGATGATCGGTTTGGATCATTGGGCCGTCCGGACCGCCGCAAGGGTACGCGCCCCTTTCCCGCCGCCCCGAACAACCCCAGGAAACCGCCCGCGCGGTTTCCCGAGACTTCCGCGCCATCAACGATCAAGAATTTTTCTTCCGCCTCCTTGATAATCCGCATGGCGCGGTAATCAAATCCGGCACGATAAACCGGATTGTCTCATTTCAAACATCACGCTCACCCCCCAGGGGGGGTATAAAAACACCTTAGCCGGGCCGGAACCCCGCCGGTTTTATCCTACCACCGGTAATGGGCAAAGGCCTTATTCGCCTCGGCCATTTTGTGGGTATCTTCCTTTTTCTTAAAGGCGGTTCCCGTATTATTATACGCATCCATAAGCTCCGCGGCAAGCCGCTCATCCATCCCGTGGCCGGATCTGGCCCGGGCGGCGTTGATGATCCACCGCATCCCCAGGGCTTCCCGCCGGGACTCCCGGATTTCTACCGGAACCTGATAGGTGGCGCCCCCGACCCGCCGGGACTTTACCTCGATCACGGGCTTGACGTTCTCTATGGCCTTGAGGAATACCTCCAGGGGTTCCTTTTCGGCCTTGGTTTTAAGCGCGTCCAGGGCTTCATGAACGATCCGGAGGGCCACCGACCGTTTACCCTCCCACATCATCCGGTTTACAAACTTGGAAAGCACCACGCTGTTGTATTTAGGATCCGGCAATATGCCCCGATCAATCGTCTTTTTTTTGCGTCCCATAACTGCTCCCCGCCTTAGGCCTTCGGCCGTTTGGCGCCGTATTTAGACCGGCCCCGCTTGCGGTCTTCCACGCCCAGGGTATCCTTGGCGCCCCGGATGATATGGTACCGGACACCGGGGAGATCCTTTACCCGGCCGCCGCGAACCAGGACCACCGAGTGTTCCTGGAGGTTGTGGCCGATACCGGGAATATAAGCGGTTACTTCAGTTCCGTGGGAAAGCCGCACCCGGGCGACCTTCCGCAGCGCCGAATTGGGCTTTTTGGGGGTAACGGTCATAACCCTGGTACAAACCCCCCGTTTTTGAGGGCATGACTGAAGCGCCGGAGACTTCGTCTTGGAGGATATCTGCTGCCGGCCGAAACGAACCAACTGATTAATCGTAGGCATCTACAAAAAACTCCCTTTCGCACCGCCGCGGAAAACCGCGGCGTCAATTATCTATATAAAAGCGCCTTTTGGTAAAAATTACCGCCGGGGGCCGTTTCAAAATCACGGCCCCCGGACCATCGGATTTTGAGGCGCCCCCATACAGGGAAATACAATCTATCTGAAAAAAAAAAAAGAGTCAAGGGGGAAAAGCATAATTTTTTAAAGAATCGGAAAAAATTTATGATTTACAGCGCCGATCCTGACCCCTCCCCCTCCCGCTCCTGACCGGGGCGGGGCCGGATCACCACCAGGTGGCGCTCCTCCTCCAGGAAGGGGACCGGGACCGGCAGGGCTTCCCAGGAAGCGTCCGTGAGGCCCCCCAGTTCCGCCTCGACTGCCGCCCGGCGGCCCTTGTACGCGGCCAGGACCCCCCCGGGCTCCAGGAGGCGGAAAAGGGCCCTGAGGACGGCCCGGTCCAGGGGCCGGAAGGCCCGGAAGACAAGGGCCCGGAACCGGCCCGGCGGGGCCTGCTCCATGGGGCCTTCTTCCACCGTAACATTGGGGAGGGCTAAAACCGCCTGGGTGTTTCTGAGGAAGGCCGCCCGGCGGCCCTTGCGCTCGATCAGGGTAACGGGACGCTCCGGCAGGGCTATAGCCAGGGGTATCCCCGGGAGGCCCGCCCCGGAACCCACGTCGGCGAGGACGGCCTCCGGCGGGCCTTCCAGCAGGCCCCGGATAAGCCCCAGGGGGGCCAGGGAATCGAGGATGTGTCTTACCACCAGTTCCCGCCGGTCCCCGGTCCCCACCAGGCCGTAGGCGGGGTTGAACAACTCAATTTCCTGTATATATTTGTTCAAGAGGCCTTCGAGGCGGTCATTGAGGAGCGCCCCGGGGAGGGTGTTTTCCGCTCCCAGGCAGCGCAGCCCCTCGGCTAAGACAGGGTCCATGGGCCGCCCCCTACCGGCGTTCTTTTTCCCGCATCTTTTTGAGGGCCTCGGCAAAGGGGTTGTACATGGTGCCGTCGTCGGAGCCCCGGGAGGCCCTGAAGTCCGGGCGGGAGGAGCCGGGCGCCGGGGGTTTCGGCCCGGCGGGTTTGGACGCCGCCCCCCGCTTTTGTCCGGTTTCCGGGGTTCCGGGGCTCCCCTTGTCCTTGGCGCCGGAGGCCGGGGGGGCGGAAGCGGGAAGGGGGCGGTCCTTTTTCCGGGAAAGGCTGATGCGGCGGCGGTCCTGGTCCAGGCCGATGATACGGAATTCCAGGACCTCCCCCACCTTGACCGTCTCCAGGGGGTCCCTGACAAAATGGTCGCTCAGTTCCGATATGTGGACCAGGGCGGTTTCCTTGATCCCCAGATCCACGAAGGCCCCAAAATCGACCACGTTTTTGATCTTCCCGGTAACCGTCATCCCTTCCCGCAGATCCTCGAAGGTGATGACCCCCTTCTGCATGACCGGTTTGGGATAACCCTCCCGGGGATCCCGGTTGGGCTTTTTCAACTCGTCCACAATATCGTTGATGGTGGTATCCCCCACCCCGTATTTTTCCTTGAGGAGGGTGAACTCCGCGGAACCGAGGCTCCCGGTGGTGGTGCCGGAGCCGGAGGCCGGGGCGCCCATGGACTGGCGGATGATCCGGGCAACTCCGTAGTTTTCCGGGTGAACCCAGGTATTGTCCAGGGGGTCGGCGCTTTCGGGTAT
>JAISOO010000031.1 GCA_031275595.1 Spirochaetaceae bacterium
ACCCCCCGGCGACGCTCTGCCAGTCCTTCGCCATTGACAGGATGGCTTCCCGGGTGGTGGGAAGCCAGTCTTTGCTCGCTGCCATGCTCTGTGTCCTCCTTAATGCGTGGTCCCGAACCGGTTGATCGGGTGTTTTATCGGGTTGATCCGAAGCCTTAAGGGGTTGATCGGGTTCCCTGCTGCATTGATGGGGCGCCCTATCGCGTTGATCGGGGTCCCTGTTGACTTGATCGGGAGCCCTATTGACTTGATCGGGGTCCCTAACGGACTGATCGGGGTCCCTAATGAGTTGTCCGGGCGCCCTAACGGGCTGATCGGGAGCCCTATTGCGTTGCCCGGGAGCCGTATCTTTATGCCTGCCATTGCCGGAAACATGGAAAGTATTGTAGCACATACGGAAAATTTGCGCAACGCGCGTAGCGCAGCGTATCGGCGTTTCTTTCAAATTCCGTGAGAAACAACCGGACAAGCGGGTTTGACGGGAAAAAAAAGTAAAGGCCGATGCCCTGTATCCGGGGCAAAATCGTTTTATCCAGGGCGGCCCGTTATCGTTACCGGCGCGGAGGATTCGGCCGGGGGGCATGGAGGTTTCGTCAGGTAAGGCCCGCCGCCATCATGGCATGTATAAATATACATCATTTTTAGAATTTCTCCGGATTATCATCTAAATTTTCTAAACAGAGGCTTTCCCAAAACTTCAGTTTTTGGGAAAGCAACCTTAGATTTATGGAAAAAAGCGGGCTTTAGACCGCTTTTTCAAGAGCATTTCCTAAAACCAACCGGGTTTTGGGAAATGCTCAATATTTTCAGAAATATATAGACATATTGTATAGATATACACTATGATACGGTAAAATTCTGAGATCCAAAGGAGAAACAGGTATGAAAAAATTATGGTTGGTGGTTTTAGCTTTGTGCTGCGCCGTATCTCTGGCTTTTGCCGGCGGCGGACAGGCGGGGGGAGCGTCTTCCGATACCGTAACTATCGGCGCGGTTTTCCCCCTTTCGGGGACCGTGGCATTCTACGGAACCGAATCCAGAAACGGGGCGCTCCTGGCTATCGACGAAATCAACGCGGCAGGCGGCCTTTTGGGTAAAAAACTCACCCTTATCGCCGAGGATGATGAGGGCAACGCTGAAAAATCGGTAAACGCCTTCACCAAACTGACCACCAGGGACAAGGTTTCCTTTATCCTCGGTTCCAGCACCTCGGGGGCGACCATGGCCATGACTTCCCTGGCCCAGCAGAACAAGATTCTCCTGATTTCACCCTCGGCCACCAATATCGATGTTACCAAGGCGGGGGATTATATTTTCCGGGCCTGTTTTATCGACCCCTTCCAGGGGGTGGTGGGCGCCGACTTTGCCTATGACACCCTGGGTTCCCGCCGGGCCGCCATCCTCTATGACGCCGGCGCCGATTACAACACCGGTTTGGCCGAGTCCTTCAGGAACCAGTTCAAGGCCATAGGCGGACAGGTCGTGGCGGATGAAGCCTACCAGAGCGGGGATGTGGATTTTAACGCCCAGGTTACCCGCATCAGGGCCGCCAATCCCGACATCGTGTATCTTCCCAACTATTACAACGACGTGGCCCTTCAGGCGAAACAGCTCCGGGCCCAGGGAGTCAACTGCGCCCTCCTGGGCGGCGACGGCTGGGACGGGCTCATCGACAACGCGGGGGACGAAGTCCTCAACGGGTTCTGGTCCGCCGGTTTTGCCGCGGACGCCACCGAGCCCCGGGCACAAGCCTTCGTCAAAGCCTATGGGGCCAAATTCAATTCCACCGCTTCCCAGTTCGCGGCCCTGGGGTACGATACCATGATGCTGGTGGCCGACGGCATCAAAGCGGCGGGCTCCTTCGATACCGCCGCGGTGAAAACGGCCCTGGCCAAGATCAACGGCGCCTATGTAACCGGCAACATCCGTTTCGACGCCAACCGGGACCCGATTAAGGGCGCCGCCATCCTTGAAATCGTCAACCAGGGCGGCAAACTCGCCAACGCCTACAAAACGACGGTGAACCCCAAGTAACCACCGCCGGGCCCTATCCCGGGAAAATCAAAATTCCCGGGACAGGTTTTTTTATGGGGAACCGCCGGAAACAATTTCACGCGGTTCCTTTAAGGGTCTTTTCCCAAAACCGAAGTTTTGGGAAAAGCGTTGTGCGGAAGCCGGAGGCTTCCGCACAATTTCCGCTCAAAATACCGCAATGTCCCGGCCGGTGAACCAAGGTTCCGCGCCGGGACATTGCCAGGCTTGCGAGAGAGCCGGCCGGCTTCTCGAACAAGTTCAACCGCGCTCCGGATAAAGAAGATGATTGTATTACAGCAGTTGATAAACGGAATTTCCCTGGGGTCGATTTACGCCCTGATTGCCCTGGGTTATACCATGGTCTACGGCATCGTCCTCCTCATCAATTTTGCCCACGGCGATATCCTGATGGTGGGGGCTTATACGGCCTTCTTTATCCTTGGGGCCGTCGGTTCAGGTCCGGCGGGGATATTGATCGCCCTGGTGAGTTCCATGATCCTCTGCGCCTGTTTTGGGATTACCATCGAGCGTTTAGCATACCGGCCCCTGCGTTCGGCGCCCCGCCTTAATTCCCTGATCACCGCCATCGCCGTGAGTTTGATTCTGGAAAACGGCGCCCGGGTTTTGCCCTTTATCGGCCCCAACCCCCGGCAGTTTCCCCGGCCGCAGGTGGTAAACATTCAAATCGGCAGGGAGCTTTCCATTTCCAATATTCAGATTATCGTGATTATCCTGTCGGCCATCCTGATGCTGGCCTTGAATTATATCGTGAACTATACCAAACGGGGAAAGGCCATGCGGGCCGTTTCCTATGATATGGCCGCGGCGAGCCTCATGGGGATCTCGGTGAACGGGATCATTTCCTTTACCTTCGCCTTGGGTTCGGTACTGGCCGCCGCCGGCGGGGTTCTGTACGCTTCGGCCTATCCCCAGGTGAACCCCCTCATGGGGATGATGCCCGGCCTCAAAGCCTTTGTGGCGGCGGTGTTGGGGGGCATAGGCTCCATTCCCGGCGCCATGCTGGGGGGCTTTATCCTGGGTATAGCGGAAACCTTTACCAAGGGTTTTATTTCCAGCCAATTCAGTGACGCTATTTCATTTTCCATACTGATCATCGTGTTACTGCTTAAACCCAGTGGAATTCTGGGCAAAAAATTACGGATGAAGGTATAACATGGCGGTCAAATTCCCCTTTCGGTCCACGATTATGCTCACGGCCATCGGCATTTTAGCGGTATTTCTGCCCTTCCTTCTGATGACGGCGGGTATCCTCGATGCCTATACTGCCCACGTAATCGCCATGGGCGGGGTTAACGCCATCATGGCCATGTCGGTGAATATGATCGTGGGGATTACCGGTCAGCTTTCCCTGGGCCAGGCAGGGTTCCTGGCCATCGGTGCTTATTCGTGTATTTTTTTCACCCTGGATCTGGGACTGCCCCTGCCCCTGGCCGCGGGCTGTGCCACGGCGCTTACCACCCTTGCCGGTTTTCTCATCGGTTTCCCGGTGCTCAAACTCACCGGCGATTACCTCGCCATCGTTACCCTGGGTTTCGGCGAAATAATCCGGGTTGTTTTTATTAACCTCAAGACCCTCACCGGGGGGCCCAACGGCAGGCAGTTTACCACCGTCATGGCGTTAGACGGCCGCCTGGCCCTGGGGATAGTTACCGCGGTATTGGCGGGGCTCCTGGCCCTGGTGCAGAATTTTCTTCGTTCCACCTACGGCCGGGCGATGATGGCGGTGCGGGAAGACGAAATTGCCGCCAATTCCGCCGGGGTTGACATCTTCCGCTACAAGATGCTGGGTTTTGTGCTGGCGGCCTTTATTGCCGGCGTGGGGGGGTCCCTCTATGGCATGGTGGTGGGTTTCGTCAAGCCCGATATCGCCCAGTTCCTCAAGTCCATCGACTTTCTTATTTATGTGGTTCTGGGCGGCATGGGTTCCATGACCGGTTCCATCCTGGCCGCCTATGTGTTAACCTATTTACAGGAATTCCTCCGCTTTCTCCAGGATTACCGCCTCCTCATTTATCCCCTGATCCTCATTTTCGTGATGCTTTTCCGCCCCAAGGGCCTTTTGGGCACCAGGGAGTTTTCTTTTGTACACTCCATCGACCGCCTCGCGGCTTTTATACGCCGCAAACGGGGAAAGGA
The DNA here is from genome assembly GCA_031275595.1 of Spirochaetaceae bacterium. The sequence goes on from JAISOO010000031.1 coordinate 4,192, forward strand.
GCAAGCCGATGCCTGACGGGAAGGAACTTATCCTCAAGGTGGAGGATCTCTCCATTGTTTTCGGCGGACTCCGGGCGGTGAGTGAATTTTCCTGCGAACTCTATCGAGGGGAACTTACGGGGCTTATCGGGCCCAACGGCGCGGGAAAAACCACGGTTTTTAACATGATCTCCGGCGTTTATACCCCAACGGGAGGAAAAATCACCTTTTGGGACAGCGCGGGCAAAAAACATCAGATCGGCGCCAAAAGCCCCTCGGTCCTTAACCAGGTGGGCATAGCCCGGACCTTCCAGAACATACGCCTCTTCGGCAGCCTCTCGGTGGAAGACAATGTGCGGATAGCCCTTCATTCCCGGCGCAAGGCTCAGCCGGTGGACGTGCTTTTCCGGCTGAAACGGTTCCGGGAAGACGAAGACGCCATGATCACGCGCGCCGGGGAACTGCTCTCCCTTTTCAAAATTGAACACAAAAAACACGAACTGGCCCGGAACCTCCCCTACGGGGAACAGCGGAAACTGGAAATCGCCCGGGCCCTGGCGGCCAGCCCCAGCCTGCTTCTTTTGGACGAACCCGCCGCGGGCATGAATCCCCAGGAAACCGCGGATCTTATGAAGCTCATCTCCTTTATCCGCCGGGAATTCAACCTTACCATACTGCTCATAGAACACGATATGCACCTGGTGATGGGGATCTGCGAGCGCCTCCAGGTCATCGACTACGGCCGGGTCATTGCCGAGGGGCTTCCCGATGACATACGCCAAAACCCGGCGGTGATCAAAGCCTATTTGGGGGAGGAGGCGGTTCATGGCTGAAGCGCTGCTTACGGTACGGGATATGTCGGTTCATTACGGCGTTATCCGCGCCCTGCGGGGGATTTCCTTTGAGGTGGGGTCCGGAGAAATTATTTCCCTTATCGGCTCCAACGGCGCGGGGAAAAGCACCATCCTCCTGGCCATCTCCAACATCGTCAAGAAGTCCTCGGGCAGCATTATTTTTGCGGGCAGGGATATCAGCGCCCTGCCGCCGGACCAGATAGTCGCCGCGGGGCTCATACAGGTCCCCGAGGGCCGCCGGATCTTTGCCAACCTGACGGTGAAAGAGAATCTGGAAATGGGCGCCTATTCCCGGCGGGACCGGAACGGCATTAAAGAGGATATGGAATCGGTTTATACCCTTTTTCCCCGGCTCAAGGAACGGGCGCGGCAGGTAGGGGGAACCCTTTCGGGGGGCGAACAGCAGATGCTCGCCATGGGCCGTTCCCTTATGGCCAAACCCCGGCTGCTCCTGCTGGACGAGCCCTCCATGGGTCTTGCCCCTATTCTGGTGGACGAAATTTTCGCCGTTATCCGCCGCTTTAACGAGGCGGGGACCACCATACTCCTGGTGGAACAAAACGCCTTTAAGGCGTTAAAGCTGGCCCACCGCGGGTACATCCTTGAAACCGGCGAAATCATCAAAACCGGCCCCGCCGGGGATCTTATGAAGGACGACCTGGTGCGGGAGGTCTACCTGGGCGGTTAGGGACGGAGCCCGGTTTTTCATGAAGAACGGGGCGTCCCGCCTCCAATTAACGCGGGCGGGGCATTCCCGGCCCCCCAATGTTACGCCTCAGGGGCCGGCGTCCGCCGCCGCAGCTTAAATTTCGCGGTCAGCCCGAGGTCAAAAGCGGAATAACCCGCGCCCAGCCTATTTCTCACCGTCTGAGATGATTTGCCCGTTTCTTTATAAACCTCATCCCCCCGGTACACCCCGTCCCCGCGGACAAAGCTCATGTTTCGATATAAAACCGAAAGGGACAAGGTCATATAATCCTTGGGGGTAAAAGAAAACAGCAGCCTGGGTTCAACAAAAAGTCCTATATCGAGCGTATCGGTGATGACGAGGTCCCGCAATATATGGTGGTCCTCGCCAATACACCAGACAAGGGGACTTATTTTGAAGGCAATTTCCGCGTTAAAATAACGGTTGAATTCTCCATAAAAAGCGACCCCCGGAGAAAGCATATGCCAGGTCTGTTTGTAGCTTATAACCTCAATCGGCCTTAGATAATAACCATGCCCACCATACGAATCAGGATATAAAAGAGAACCGCCCGTCGCGCTCCAGGCAAAATACATTAAATCATAGGCGATATAGGTTTTTAACAAAAACCGGTCAAAAATTTGGAAGGAGGCGCCCACGGAAGTGTCAAAAAAAACGGCGTTTTCCGTTTTATTATCATGCACCGAATAGTGGGTTAGAAATTCAGAATATCTCGCATCCATCCAATCCCTATCCTCCATGACCCCGGTTTTACCGGGGATGCCAAATTTTAATGAAGTATCGGCAAAAATGCCCCAGGTGTTTTCCGGCTTCCGCCAGGTGTAGTTTGCGTCGACGCCGAGATAGACCAGGGGTTTCAGGTCCCACAGTAATTCGCTCAATTTATTGCGGGTCTTGCTGTCCCGGTAAACGATTTCTTCACTGGTACCGTTCAGCAGGCCGACGGAAGCTCCCAGGAACAAGGTGTGATCGTTCCACTTCGTTGATATTTCCTGGGACTGAAGCGCCAGGACCATAACCACGGATAACCCAAAGAGAAATACTTTCTTCATGTATCAAATCTCCTACGAAAAATTAAGAAAGCCCCGAAGCAGCGCGCTCTGCAGTCAATCCGTCCGCGGTCAATCTTACGGCTTCACCCTGAATGTAACCTTAGCATACCTAGGGTTTTAACGCTATACCGGGAGGCTTTCCCAAAAATTCAGTTTTGGGGAAAGCAACCTTAGATTTATGGGAAAAGCGGGCTTTAGACCGCTTTTTCACGAGCGTTTCCGAAAACCAACCGGGTTTTGGGAAACGCTCCCGGGTATAACGTTTCCGGCGTATACGCCGGCGGTTCGGAGCCTGCTCCGGCGGCTACCGTGATCGGACCGGGTCTTTCTTAACCCCCCCCGTTGTGGTATACTGCCGCAATGATCGCCCTCAAGAGCCTCGTCGTGTACAAAAACCGCCCCGCTTTAGTAGCCGAGACCGGGGACAAAATAGGGATTTGCCTGCCCGGAGGCGAAATGCTCCGGGTCCGGGAGAAGGATATAGAAATGATCCATCCGGGACCCTGCGGAACGGAAGTTCTGGAACCGGAAGAACTCTCCGGGGATGTCCGGGGTGCCTGGGAGCTTTTGGAGGGCAGCTCCGTACCCTTACGGGAGCTTGCGGAGCTGGTTTATGGGGAGGATACGGCAAAAACCGCCTGGGCCGCCTACGGCCTCCTGCAGGACGGGCTTTACTTTTCCGGTACCGTCAGGGCAATATCCGCCCGGGAAAGCGGGGAAGTCGCGGCCGAGGAACAGAAACGGCAGGAAAAACAACGGGAAGCCCAGGAACGGGAGGCTTTTTTAGAACGCATCCGGGGGGGGAATTTGGATCTTCCCGGAGACAGCCGTTTTCTCCAGGACGTGGAGGCCCTGGCCCGCGGCAGAACCGGTAAATGCCGTACCCTCAAGGACCTGGGCCGCCCGGAAACCATTTTGGAGGCCCACCGGCTCCTCCTGGAAAAGGGGGTCTGGACCCCCCGGGTAAACCCCTACCCGGCCCGGTTCGGCGCCTTGGCCGGTTCCGCCACAGCGCCCCTGCCCCCGGCCCCCGGGGAGGACCGCCTGGACCTTACGGGGCTTGCCGCCTTTGCCATAGACAACCCCTGGAGCGACGACCCGGACGACGCCCTTTCCCTGGAGGGGGATACCCTCTGGGTGCATGTGGCGGATCCCGCCGCGGCCCTTTCCCCCGGGAGCCCCCCGGACCTGGAGGCCCGGGACCGGGGAACCACCCTGTACCTCCCCGAGGGAAGCATCCGGATGATCACCGAAGCAGCCCTGCCGTCTTACGCACTGGGAATTTCGCCGGTTTCTCCGGCCCTGTCCTTTAAAATCACCCTTGACGCCGGGGGAACTATCCTTGACACCCAGATAATCCCCTCCCTGGTCCGGGTTACCCGGCTAACCTACCGGGAAGCCGATACCCTGGCGGGGGAAGGGGGCGCCCTGGCCGCCCTTTTCGCCCTGGCGGATCGGAACCGCACGCGGCGATCCCAGGCCGGGGCCGTGTTCATCAGGTTTCCCGAGGTACATATCCGGGTTTCGGATGAGGAGGTCTCCATAGAGCCTATAGAATCCTGCCGGTCCGCGGATCTGGTCCGGGAATGTATGCTCCTTGCCGGGGAAGGGGCCGCCCGGTGGGCCCAGGAGCGGCGGCTCCCCTTCCCGTATATCAGCCAGGAACCGGGGGATCTCCCCGGCTCTCCCCTTCCCGGTCTGGCCGGGGCCTATCAGCTCAGGCGGTGCATGCGGCCCCGGACCTTATCGGTACGGCCCGGTCCCCACTGGAGCCTGGGCCTGGACCGGTATACTCAGGTAACCAGCCCCCTGCGGCGGTACACGGACCTCTTGGCCCATCAGCAGATCCGGGCTTTTTTGCGGGAGGGAAAGGACGGGCCGGATACGATCCTGGGGGAAGATGAACTCCTCCTCCGTTTAGCCGCCGGGGACGCCGCCGCCCAGGCGAATCTCCACGCGGAACGGGCCTCCCGGACCCATTGGATCATGGTGTATCTCTCCGATAAAAAGGATTCCTCCTGGGAAGGGGTGATCCTGGAAAAACGGGGAAATCGGGCTCTGGTGTTGATCCCCGCCCTGGGGCTGGAGACCCAGGTTCCCCTTAAAGGCGGCGAAGAGCTCAATGAGGTCGTCCCCCTCACCCTGAAATCGGTCCGGATCCCCGAAGCGGAGGCGAATTTTATCACCGAATGTTCCGGCGGCATAAAAGAGGAAAGATAAATGGTGAAAAATGAAGTTTTAAGCGGTTTCAGGTATTTAAGGAAGAATTTATGGCCTTGATCCCTTGACGTAAACCAAATTGTGTATAAGATTAATCTAATATGAGTGATTATCTTGATCCAAATAATGAGGAACTTCTCAAAGATTTTTTTAGCGAAGCCCAAATGCAGGTGGATACGCTGGAACAGAATATTCTGGTTCTTGAGAATGAGGGCGGAAATCGGGACGCGGTAGATGAGATTTTCCGGGCTGCTCATACCCTAAAGGGGGGGGCGGCCACCGTGGAAATGATGGAGCTTTCCCATTTCACCCATCTGGTGGAAGACGTGTTGGACGCCATCCGTTCCGACGCGGTTACCATAAATGAGGATGTGGTTGATACCCTGCTTGCCGCTATAGATATTATCAAGGCGATGATCACTCAGCGTATGGACGGTTCTGTTTATCAGGAAGATACTTCCGAAATAGAAGGGCGTCTTTCCGCGTTGCTGCCCGAAGGGTCGAGTCATAAAAAGGGCGCCGCGAAACCCGCGCCAAAACCCGCCGTCCCCCCGCCGCCGCCGGTTCAGGCTCCGGCGGCCTCCGGGCCGGCGCTTTCGGAGGATGAAATCCGGGAACTCAAGGAGTCGGTAGAGGATGGCCGGACAATTTACCGGGTGGCGGTCCAATTTGATGAAAGCAGCCTGATGAATACCGTGGGGGGTATCCAGGTTTACGCGGCATTGAAAAGCGAAGGGACCATTCTTAAAACGATCCCCGACTTTGAAGCCCTGTACGAAGACGTGTTTTATCCCACGGTGACCTATTTTATCGCCAGCGCCAAGACACCGGAGGAGCTTAAACGGTACGTTATTATCCCCGATGTAAGCCTTTCCGCGGATATCGCGGATATTAACACCCTGGGGGAGAAAAAAACCGCCCCCGTGGTTTCCGCTGCCCCGGCCGCTCCGCCGCGGCAAGCCCCGCCGCCGCCTGCGGCGGCCAAAGCCGCCGTTTCCGAGGCCCCCGCCGGGGCCGCTTCCAAGACGGCGGCTTCCGCCGCCGCAGAAGGTCAGGGGGCGGACGCCAAAAAGGCCGGCAAAGAGGCCGGGTCCATCCTCCGGGTTGACTCAAAACGGATCGACGATCTCCTCAATCTGGTGTCGGAAACGGTCATCACTAAAGCCACCTTTAACCAGATCAGCAACCAGTTTAACGATCTGCTCAACGAACTCCACACCCTGGAAGCGGCCTACCGGGAACGGATCAAGACCCTCTTTGACAGCCTGCCCGATTACCTGGAAAGCATCCAGGGCGGACGGTCCATCAAGGAGATCCGTAAGGAAATCGGGGATGAATATGGGGGGATCTTCTCCATGTTCGAAGGATTCGAGGCGGCCCTGAAAAACGACGTGGGTAAATTCCGCTCCACCTCCCAAAACCTGGGGCGGATCACCGGGGAACTCCAGGAAGGGGTTATGCGGATCCGCATGGTGCCCATCAGCCAGATCTTCAGCCGTTTCCCCCGGTTGGTTCGGGATCTTTCCAAGAGCCTCAACAAGAAGATCAACCTGGTTATTGAAGGGGAAGAAACCGAGCTGGATAAATCGGTCATCGAGGACCTGCTGGATCCTATTATGCACTCGGTCCGGAATTCGGTGGATCACGGTATTGAATCGGTGGAAGAACGCCGGGCCGCGGGGAAACCCGAAGAGGGGATGGTCCTCCTCAAGGCTAATAACGAAGGGAACATGATCCTCATCGAAATATCCGACGACGGCAAGGGTATCGACGTGGAGGCGGTAAAAGCCAAGGCGGTAGAACGGGGGCTCATCAGTCCCAACAAACTCCTCACCGACGTGGAGGCTTTCAACCTGATCTTTGAGCCGGGTTTCTCCACCGCGAAGACCATTACCTCCATATCCGGCCGGGGAGTGGGGCTCGACGTGGTCCGCCGGCAAATAGAAAAACTCAACGGTACCGTGACCGTGTCCTCCGAACGGGACAAAGGTACCAAATTCACCATCAAATTACCCCTGACCCTGGCGATTATCCAGGGGCTCCTGGTTCGGGTGGGGACGGAGATATACTCCATTCCCATTACCTCGGTCATTGAAAGCCTCAGGCTGAAACCTGAGGACATCAAGATGATCGATAACTACGAGGTCTTTAATATCCGCAACGACGTACTTTCCCTGCTCCGGCTCAACCGCCTTTTCGGCATAAAAACCGAGGAGCAGCAGGAGTACAATTTTGTGGTTATTGTGGGAACTGCGGAGAAAAAGATGGGCTTTATGGTGGACAGCCTTATCGGAGAGGAGGATGTGGTAATTAAACCCCTGCGGGATCAGTATACCAATTCTCCGGGTATAGCCGGGGCGTCAATTTTGGGGGATGGTTCCGTGTCCCTTATCATTGACGTCAGCCAGCTTTTGGAATTAGGACTCCGGAAGGAAATGGAACAGCGTCGCGTCCGCGAGGCGTCGATTTGATAGCGAGGAAAACCCATGGCGATGATAAAAGATTTAGCAACGGTTAACGCCGAGCTACAGGAACAAAAAGAACGGGTCGACACGGTTGATTTTAAGGTGGTAACTTTTTCTTTGGCGGGAAAGGATTATGGGGTGGATATTATGAATGTGAAGGAGATCGCCAAGGCGGATAAATTCACCTATGTTCCTAACGCCGCTTCCTTTGTCCGGGGGGTATATAACCTCCGGGGCGATATCATCCCCATCATAGACCTTAGAACCTTCTTTCATCTTCCCATGGATAGAAAAGACGACGGCCAGGAAAATATGCTGATCCTCCGCATCGAGGACCGGGTTTATGGAACCATTGTGGATAAAATCGATAAGGTGGTGGGGATTAACTCCGACACTATTCAGCCGCCGCATCCCATCTTTGGGGATATAAACATCAAATTCATCAGCGGAGTTGTGGAAAAACAGGGAGAGCTTTACATTATTCTGGATGTGGTCCGGATCTTTACCCAAACCGATGAGGAAAAACAGAAACCCCGGACTCAGGTCATGCCGGATGCTTCCCAGGACGCCTTCTTTACGCCGGGCCAGGCGGCGGCCACCGCCCTCCAGGTGAATTCCGAGTCGGCCCTGGGCTTTATAAAGGAAAGCCTCTTCGCCTTAAAACATTTTGCCGCGAGCCCCATCAACGACGAATGGCTGAACCGGCGTTTCAGCGACTGGGCCGCTACCCGGAGGGAATCGGAGGTACAGTTTAAAAACGAAGCCGAGGCGGAGGAATTCCTGGCTCCCTTTTATTCTCCCTGTTCCGGGAAATTCTGGGATGATGATTATGCCGCCGCGATCAAGGGGGTGTTGCCGGATCTTACCTCGAATAATATCCAAGTATGGAACCTGGGCTGTGGAAAGGGCTATGAAACTTTTTCATTTGCGTGTATACTTAAATCAAGGTATCCTGACGGCAGGATAAAAATATGGGCCAACGACAATGATATTATGGCCATATCCCAGGCGCCGAATATGATTTTTGATTTGGATGAGGTTCCCGAATATTGCCGGGGCTTTATGGTCCGGGGACGGAATGGGTATAGTTTCAACCAGGCTATCAAGGATTCATTGTTGTTTGAGTATCACGATATTTTAAATGAGAATTCACTGCCGGAATTGGATGTTATTTTGGCCAGGGACTTATTGTCTTTTCTTTCCGTATCGGATCAGGAACGGATTACCGCCGGATTTATAGAAAAATTGAAAAGCCGGTGTGTGGTTATTTTGGGAAGGAATGAGCGTCTAACCGGACCAGAATGGAAGGCGGTGGGTAAGGATCCTGTATCTGCGTTTATGCGGTAATGATAGTAATTATTGGGAAGGAGCATTTGTATGAGAGTTGAATACATCAACCCTTTTAGTGAAGCAGCTTTTAATGTACTTAAGGAAGTGCTTAATGCTGAGGTAAAGCGGGGGGATCTCTATCTTAAGTCTACAACCATGTCAATTATGGGAGTTGCGGCTTTGGTCGGCCTTGCGGGAGATGTGGAAGGACGGGTTCTGTTTGACATGACCAAAGAGACGGCCTTGGCGGTGGCGGGAGCCATGAATGGCGAGACTTTTACCGTTCTGGATGAGATGGCCAAAGCCACTATCCAGGAGCTTGCCAACATGATTACCGCCCAGGCAGTGACCAAGCTTCACGATCTGGGATTTAAGTTTGATCTTACCCCGCCAGCTCTTTTTACCGGTGATAATATGGAGGTTTCCAATAACCTCAAGGTAGAAGCTCTGATTGTGCCCATGGAACTGGGTCCAATCGGTAAGATCGAGGTGAATGTCGCTATTCGTGAACGTATGTAGGGGAACACCGGAAGTGTTTTTTTACGCGGAATGCCGGGCGGGATAAATCCCGTCAGCCACAGCAGGGAAGAGCGGCCTTTATTGGTTCGGGCCGGGGCCTGTTTTCCGGAACAGGGCCTTGGGGTGAACCTATATGGTGATGACTTTTTTAAAGGGCATATTCCGGCTTGTATGCCTTGGCCTTGGCGGGCGGGCCCTGGGAATTTTGTGAAATTAACACCGCTTGACGCGGTGCGTTCGTAGTTTTCCCCAAGGGGAAAACCTGAAGCGTTTTTTTATGCGGAACGCCGGACGGGATAAATCCCGTCCGCCATAGCAGGGAACAGCAGCCTTTATTGGTTCCTGGCCCTGGGAATTTTGTGAAATTAACACCGCTTGACGCGGTGCGTTTATTGGGGCGGTTAGCTCAGTTGGTTAGAGCACCAGTATGACACGCTGGGGGTCACAAGTTCGACTCTTGTATCGCCCATACCCCTTTCAGTCGACGCGTTTTCAGAACACAAAGGGCCCTCAGGCGTCCCGGAGAAAGGCGATATACCCCCGGTAGGTGGTATAGAGGTCTATTTTGCTTATCACCTCAAAGGGGGAGTGCATGGAAAGGACCGGGATACCGCAGTCCAAAACTTCCACCCCCAGATGGGCGACAAACAGGGCGATGGTTCCGCCGCCGCCCTGATCCACCTTGCCCAGATCGCCGAATTGCCAGCGGATCTGGTTCTTATTGAAGATCCCCTGCACCTTTTGACAGAATTCGGCGTTGGCCTCGCTGCCGCCGAATTTTCCACCCCGGCCGGTGTATTTGCTTAATACAATACCCTTGCCGAAATAAGAGGCGGTTTTTTTATCATAAACCGAATCAAAGTTGGGATCATAGGCCGCGTTAACATCCGCGGAAAGCATGGAGGAATTGCCCAGGCACCGGCGGAGTTCAATCTCCGAATACCGATCCATGGTTTTTGAACAGAGGTAGGCGGCAAAATTTTCAAAGAGCCGGGACTGGGCGCCGGTATTTCCCACGGAACCTATTTCTTCCTTATCCGTAAGAAGGCAGACCACGGTTTTTTCCGGGAGCGCCGGGGCTGAGGCAAAATGCAGGACCCCTTGAAAGGCAGGATAGGCGCAGCACCGGTCGTCGTGGCCATAGCCCCCTATCATGCTCCGGTCCAGGCCGATATCCCGGGCCTTATAGGCGGGGACAAACTCAAATTCCGCCCCGGCAAAATCTTCCTCCACAAAGCCGTACCTTTCGTGAAGCAGGCTGAGGAGCTTAAGTTTAACCCGGTCTTTGGCCTTATCGTCCCTATAGGGCTCGGAACCCGCCAGGATATTGAGATCCTCCCCGCCGAAAAATTCGGCGGCCTTTTTCTGCATCTGATCCCGGGCCAGGTGGGGGAGGAGATCGGTGATCGTAAAAACCGGATCCCCTTCATCCTCGCCGATACAGATGCTGGACTTCTTCCCCTCCCTGTCGATCACCGTGCCGTGCATGGCCAGGGGCATGGCGGTCCACTGGTAATGCTTAATGCCCCCGTAATAATGGGAGTCAAACAGGGCAAGCCCCGAATCTTCGTAGAGGGGATTGGTTTTCAGATCGATCCGGGGCGAATCCACATGGGCCCCCACAATATTAAGCCCTTCCCCCAGGGGCCTGCGGCCGATTACCGCAAACACCAGGGACTTTCCCCGGATGTTCTGGTATACCTTCGCTCCCGGGGACAATTTCCCCTCCCCTTTCAACAGGGTTTCAATATCGATGAAACCCTCTCGATGCAATATATCCAGGCATTGGCCCACAAATTCCCGTTCGGTTTTACCTTGGTCCAGAAAGGTCTTGTATCCTTCGGCAAACTCATGGATCCTGGGGCGATCCTCAGACTCCGCCGTATCCCAACAATTTTTAAGCTCAAAGGTGAGTTTCTCCGCAAGGAGCTGCCCCTCACTTTTAGTTTCCCCATTCACCGGTTCTGTCCCCATGTATACACTCCTAACCCACTATAGGCTTTTATTCGGTAAAATTCAATTCCCCGCATTGCCGGTTTGAGCGGTTTATAGTAAGATCAAGGGTACTATGGAAATACGAGACCGTTACGCTCCGTCCCCCACGGGGCTCCAGCATATCGGGGGGGTGCGGACCGCCCTTTTCAACTACCTCTTTGCCCGCTCCCGGGGGGGGGCTTTCATCCTGCGCCTGGAGGACACCGACCGGACCCGCTCGGATCCTGCCTTTGTACAAAACCTCTACGAGACCTTTGCCTGGCTCGGGATTCCCTGGGACGAGGGGCCTGACATGGGGGGGCCCCATGCCCCCTACGTGCAGTCGGAGCGCTTTGAGATCTACCGGACATACGCCCGGACGCTGGTGGAGTCAGGCGGGGCCTACCCCTGCTTCTGCTCTCCCCGGCGGCTGGAAGAAGTCCGCTCGGCGCGGGAAGCGGCCCGTTCCGGGGAAACCGGCTATGACCGGCGCTGCCGGGATATTCCCCCCCAGGAGGGGGCGGAGCGGGTCCGCTCCGGGGAGGCCCACACCATCCGGCTCAAAATCCCCCTGGGGGAGGCCACCCGGTTCCGGGACCGGCTCCTGGGGGACATCGAATGGAAGAACGAGGACATAAACCCCGACCCGGTGCTCCTCAAGTCCGACGGCTTCCCCACCTACCCTCTGGCCAATGTGGTGGACGATCACCTCATGGGCATAAGCCACGTTCTGCGGGCCCAGGAATGGCTCCCTTCCACCCCCCTGCACGTGATCCTCTACGGGAGCTTTGGCTGGTCCCCTCCGGAATTTTGCCACCTCCCCATGGTGATGGGCCCGGACGGGAAAAAGCTCAGCAAACGCCACGGGGCCACCAGCATAGACGAGTTCCGCCGCCAGGGCTACCTGCGCGAGGCCCTCCTCAACTACGTGGCCCTCCTGGGCTGTTCCTATGAGGAGGGAAAGGACCTCTACACCCTGGACGAATTGG
>JAISOO010000080.1 GCA_031275595.1 Spirochaetaceae bacterium
GTCAAGGCGGAACTGGTCAGGCGGTACGAAAGCTACAACCCGGTCCTCCTCCAACAGGAGGTCCACCAGGCGGTTGCTGCGCTGATGGAGCAGAACCGCCGCAAGGTCCTCATGCGGCAGCCGTCCCTCGCCACAGCTGCCCGTGAGTAAGATGGCTACGGTTAGATTTCTTATTTTGAGGCATTACGGAGCGGAGCGGTTCCCGCAGGCATTACCGCTTAAAAAGCCATCCATGAGAACCGAATTTTTCAACCGCCAGCTCCCGGGCCCGCCTTTCTTCCTGCCGGGTGGGGGCATCCAGGGTTTCCCCTTCGGCCCGGATAAATTCCAGGGACAGGGCCCGGCTGAATCCTTCCGCCAGGGCATCTTCCGCCTCGGCAAAGGGGACCGGCCGGCCCAGAAGGGTCTTAAGACTGGTAATCCGGTCTTTTACATTCTGAATAAGCTTACCCTTGAGTTTTTGCGAAGGGACCCGGAGGAGTTCAAACATAAGGTCCGCCTTGTTCTCCAATAAAACAGTTCCATGCTGGAGGAGGCAGCCCATCCGGCGGGTCTGGGCGTTACCGGAAATTTTTCGTTCCCCGGATACAATATCGTTGATCGGTATAAACCGGGAGGGGACTCCCAAAAGATCCAAGCCCCGGACGATGCCGGCGCAGAGGAGTTCGTAGGATTCATGGATGGTACTACCCGCCAAGGGATGGGTGAGGGGCATCACCATACTATAGGTCAACTCGGCCTGATGAAAAACCGCCCCGCCCCCGGAGATACGGCGGACCACATCCACCCCATAACGTTTACAGGCATCCAGATCAATCTCTTCCGTGAGCCCCTGAAAATATCCTACCGATACCGCCGGTGGATTCCAGCCGTATAAACGTAATACCGGCGGGGAAGCTCCCCGGGATACGGCTTCCAGCAGAGCCTCGTCCAGACCCATATTATAAAAAGCGCTCCCATAACCGGTTTTGAGGAGCCTGAAGGGATAATTATCCATGGCTATGCTCATCGCGCAGGGCGGCATAAACCACCCCCGCTAATCCCGCGCCGTTTATGCCAAAGGCCTCAATGCCCTCCCGGCACATCAATACATCGAAGGCCCGGGCCAAATCCGCCACCGCCGTACCGGAAAGCCCCTGTTCCACCCGGTCAAACCGTTCTTCGGGGCTGGCAAAAAAATCTCCCCGGATACTGATGGTCCTGATACGGCCCTGTTCCACCTCCGCGGTGAACCGTATGAGCTTGCATCCCTCCGGTTTCCCCAACCCTTCAAGCCGCATTATACCGCCCCCTCCGCGGCGGCCAGGGCATGGTAGCTGGTTCTGGCTAAAGGGGAGGATACCACCGAGGTAAAACCCCGGCCGCGGGCCTCCCCGGCATAACGCTGAAATTCTTCAGGGGATATATATTCGGCTACCGGGATCTGAGCCGGGGACGGCCTGAGGTACTGTCCAAGGACCAGGATATCTACCCCGGCCGAACGGAGTTCGTCCATGGCGGAAAGCACCTCATCCCTTTTTTCCCCTAAACCAAGCATAAGGCTTGATTTGGTAAGCAAAATACCCTCTGTTTTTGATAAACCGGGATTCTTAGCCGCCCTAAGGGTGGAAAGGCTCTTGTCAAAGGAAGCCCGCCTATCCCGAACCCACTGGAGGGAACGTACCGTTTCCACGTTATGGGCCAACACATCCGGTTTTTGTTCCGCAAAACAGGCCAGCTCCGGTTCGGTATAATCGGGGATAAGGATTTCTATCCGTATGCCGGGATTCTTTGCCTTGATGGTTCCTACACAGGCGGCAAAATGCTCCGCTCCCCGGAAGGGCAGATCGTCCCGATCCACCGAGGTAAGCACCACATACCGGAGCTTTAATTCCTCCACCGCCCGGGCAATTTCCCTGCCCTCATCTTCCCAAAGGGAGCGCCCTTTCCGGGCGGAAGCCACCGCACAAAACCGGCAGGCCCGGGTACAGAGGTCCCCCAGGATCATAAAGGTAGCGGTTCCGGAACCCCAACATTCGCCCCTATTGGGACATTGGGCTTCATCGCAGACCGTATGCAGCCGGTGTTTTTCGATTATTCCCCGGACCTGTTTCCATGCATCCCCCGAAGGCACCTTGACCCGGATCCAATTGGGCTTTGCCGGAGCCCCTGTTTCAGCCACTCTCTTACCGTACCCTTTTTCCCGAAACCGACCGAATTTTGGAACAAATCCCCTTAACAAGGATTTTCCCACCCGGGGGTATAAAACTTAAAACCAGGGCAAAGGGCAATACCAGGGCCTGGGTTACCTGATTTTGCTGATAAAATCCGGGGAATAATTTGATGACCATGGAGAGGATACCCCCCAGAAACACATAGGTCCAAAGCCCCCGCAAAAGCCATTCTGAAAACAAGCTCCTCTTTTGATCCCTTCCCCTGGCAACGGTAATGCCCAGGGGAACCGCCGCCAGAATCAGGGGGTTCACGTAGAGAAAATTACTGTTGTGATAGGTATAATCGTGATTGGTAAAAAAAGTCATAAAAAGGAGGAGCCCTCCGGCGATCCCGAAAAAGAGACCTAAAAAACTCTGGGTCAGCCCCAACAGGATCCGGCCTGCCTTGGGCTTTACCTTACGGAGCCAAAACAAAAAAACCAGAACCGCCGCGATAAACAGGCCTAAAAAAAGCTCCCGAATCCATTGCCGGCGGGGCTTATCCAAAATCGCCGGCCGGTTTACCGCCCGGTAGAGGATTTCGGTGGAGGCGACTAAAGCCCGTTCCTCCCCAACGGGATCAATATACCGGAAATCCTGAATCCGGTTCCCTATTTCCGCGGGGAGGAACATCTCTTCCCACTCCGTTATGGGGCTATCGATATCCTGGCCCATAAGGAAATTGAGGAACCAGTCAAAAAAAGGGGAAAACCAGGTGTGCCGGCGCACATGCTGCCGCAGGGTAAACCGGCCCGGGGCAGGGGCGAAACGTTCTTTAAATTGGCCGTAGGTGGCAAGATCGATGATGTCCCGGATCCGGGTAGCGCAGTTGTCTTTAAAATGGTGGTAATAGTAGTCCCGGTTTTCGGGAAGCACATTCTGTTCCGCAAAAGACCATACCGCTTCTTTTTGTACCGCCGGAAGATCCAGGGTATAGAGGGTTACATCCCGGTTAGTCTTGATATAATTATCGATGTTAACATCGGTGCGGGATACGCCGCAGCTATAGAGGAGTCGGCCAAAGGCAAAATTGACAAAAAATTGATCATTTTTAAAGGAAAAAAGCCCGTAATCGTAGAAGCGGCTTTGCCCGGATACGGCGTCTTCCACAATCAGGGCAATATGCCCCCACCAAAAGTAGAGTTCATCCCCGGGCCCCATAACCGCTATTTTTAAGGTAAGATAATCCCCCCGGCGCCTTCCGGCTTCATTCTGGGCGGAAAGGGAAAAAACAGGCGCCAATAAAAGAACCATCAAAACCGCTAAAATACAAGGGGATTTAACAAAACCTTTCAATATACTCCTCCTTGGCATTTTTTCATCCGGATTTTAAACCCTCGAGCATTTCCCAAAACCCGGTTGGTTTTAGGAAATGCTCTTGGAAAAGCGGTCTATACGCCCGCTTTTTCCCATAAATCTAAGGTTGCTTTCCCAAAAACTGAAGTTTTGGGAAAGCAACCTCCTTTAATTATTTTGACCGATTACGGTAATCCTGACAATCCCCGGATCTTTTTTGACAGACAGACGAAAAAGCACTTCATTTTTCCTATCGATTGATTTTTATCGAAAATTACTATATTATGAAGGACGTTTCAAATTCATGGCCCGCAGGCCATTGAATTCTGAAACAGTTTCATGAGAAAGGCTTTTCCAAAATCCGGTAGTCCCGGGGGACTATGATTTTGAGAGAGCATCCTTAGATTTAAGTGGAAAAGGGGCCGGCTTAATTGGGGGCTTGACCGCTTTTCTCAAGCCTTTTTAAAACCAACCGAGTTTTGAAAAGGTTCTGGATATCAAGGAAATATTGTGGCAAAGATTAAAATTTCCGCCGTCCCTTCTATACGCCGCTTACCCTCGTATTTACATACGATCCGGCAATATCAGCATGAGGGGGGGGAATTTATCTCCGGAACTTTAATCGCCCAGGAATTAAACCTGGAACCGATCCAGGTTCGTAAAGATCTGGCTATTACCGGTATCATCGGCAAACCTAAAAAAGGATATCCCCTGGAGGCGTTAATAACCGCCATCGAACGGTTCCTTGGCTGGAATTCTCCCCAGGACGCGGTGTTGATTGGGGTAGGGAATTTGGGAACCGCCCTGATGGGATACCAGGAATTTCAATTCCACGGGTTAAATATTATGGCCGCCTTTGATAAAAACCCTGAAAAAATAGGGACTACCGTTCACGGGGTAAGGGTCTTGGACGCGAATACCATGGGTATTCAGATTCGCAACTTTGGTGTCAAGGTCGCCATCCTCACCGTACCCTCCACCTTTGCCCAGGAAACAGCGGATGTCCTGGTGAAAGCGGGTATTGCGGGTATCTGGAATTTTACCAATGTGAAACTCAAGGTTCCCGATCAGGTCATAGTCCAAAAGGAGGATCTATCCTCCGGGTATGCGCTGCTTTGTGTGACCATGCAGGCCAACCGTCCGGAAGAGGGGCATGGAAAAAACTTCCGCTGAGGTAAAAACCGCCTCTCAGGGAGAGATGCTCCATAACCGGGTTAAAAAAAGGTACAAACACCTTAAAAAGTGGGCTTCGAGGACCGGGACCGATGTATTCCGGATCTATGACCGGGATATACCCGAAATTCCCCTGGTATTGGATCTCTACGGCGGGGCGGTTTCCGGGGCCCTCTATAAACGGCCCTACGAGAAGGATCCGGCGGAGGAAACATCGTGGCTGAGGGCCATGGCCGGGGCGGTTTCCGGAGCCCTGGGGATTCCCCGGGAACGGATTTTTATCAAATATCGGGAACGGCAACGGGGAAAGACCCAATACCAGAAGATGGGGCAAAAAAAATTTGAGCGGGAGATCCATGAAGCGGGGTTGACCTTCCGGGTAAACCTTTCGGATTACCTGGACACGGGTTTTTTTCCGGACCGCCGCCGGATGCGAAGCCGAATCCGTGCCGAGGCATCCGGCAAGACCCTGCTCAACCTGTTTTGTTATACCGCGGCCTTTTCGGTTTGCGCCGCCGCCGGGGGGGCGCAGGAGATCGATTCGGTGGATTTGTCCCGTCCCTACCTGGAATGGGCGGCGGTGAACTTTGGGCTAAACCACCTCAAAACCCGTGGGGTTTCCCCGGAATCCCTCACCGCCCGGCGCCTCCCCGGGGGCGGACTTGCCCCCTATCGGCTCATCCGGGCCGATGTTCTCCCTTTTCTTGATAGGGCACAGAAGACAGGACTTTTCTGGGATGTAATCATCCTGGATCCCCCGGCCTTTTCCAACTCAAAAAAGATGCGGGCCCCCCTGGATCTTAGACGGGATCATAAACTCCTCATAAGCCAATGCCTTTCCCTGCTTAAACCCGGGGGGAAACTCTGGTTCAGCGCCAATGCCCAGCACCTCCGCCTTGATCCGGAGGAATTTCCCGGCTGGGAAGTTACGGATCTCTCCCCCTTCATGGAAGATGAGGACTTCCGGGGGAAAAAAATGCCCCCCTGTTATACTTTTACACGGCCCCTGTAATCGGATTTTGAAACAACCGAGGCTTTCCCAAAACTAACCGAGTTTTGGGAAAGCCTCAACCTCAAGGAATTATTCTTTGATATTGTACTTTTTGCGGAACCGTTCAATCCGGCCGGCGGTATCCACCAGTTTCTGCTTACCCGTAAAGAAGGGATGACAGGCGGAACAAATCTCAACCTTGATATCCTTAACGGTGGAACGGGTCTCGATCACATTGCCACAGGCACAGGTAATCTTGCTAACCTCATACTTCGGATGAATTTTTTCTTTCATCTATAAATAAACCTCCCGGAAATTTATTAATCCATACCGGCGGAACCGGTGTTCATCGATCTGAGGAATGCTTCATTATTCTTAGTTTTCTTCATCTTGTCAACCAGAAGTTCGATGATCTCGATATCGTCCATGGGGTTGATAACCTTCCGGAGGATCCATATCTTCTGCATTTCCTCTTCGGTGAGGAGGAGTTCCTCCTTCCGGGTGCCGGACTTTTTGATATTGATCGCCGGGAAAAGCCGGCGGTCGCTGATCCGCCGGTCCAGGTCAATTTCCAGGTTGCCGGTACCCTTAAATTCCTCAAAGATAACCTCATCCATACGGCTGCCGGTCTCAATAAGGGCGGTGGAGATAATGGTCAGGCTTCCCCCCTCCTCGATGTTCCGGGCAGCCCCAAAAAAACGTTTGGGTTTGTGGAGGGCGTTGGAGTCCACCCCGCCGGAGAGGATCTTCCCCGAAGTGGGAACCGTCTGGTTATAGGCCCGGGCCAAGCGGGTGATGGAATCCAGGAGGATCACCACATCTTTTTTATGCTCCACCAGGCGTTTGGCCTTTTCCAATACCATTTCGGTAACCTGGACGTGCCGGGTGGCCTGCTCGTCAAAGGTAGAGGAGATCACCTCCGCCCGGACGGTCCGCTCCATGTCGGTAACCTCCTCGGGGCGCTCATCAATGAGGAGGACAATGAGGTACACCTCGGGATGATTTTTGGTGATGGCGTTGGCGATCTTCTGCATCATGATGGTCTTCCCCGTCCGGGGAGGGGCCACGATGAGGGCTCGCTGCCCTTTCCCGATTGGGCAGAAGAGGTTGATGATCCGCTCGGATATGCCTTCGGTGCTGGTTTCCAGATCGAGTTTTTTATCCGGGTAGAGAGGGGTCAGGTTATCGAAGGGGATACGGTTTTGGGCCACCGTGGGATCGTCATAATTCACCGTTTCCACCCTGAGCATAGCGAAAAACCGTTCCTGCTCCTTGGGGCTGCGGATCTGGCCGTAGACGGTGTCCCCGGTCTTGAGGGCGAAAAGCCGGATCTGGCTGGGACTGATATAGATGTCATCCGGGCCGGGGAGATAGGAATTCTGGGGACTCCTGAGGAACCCGTAGCCATCGGGAAGAATCTCCAGGGAACCATAGGCGTAGATGATCCCCCCCCGCTCGGTATGGGCCTTGAGAATAGAAAAGATGATCTCCTGCTTTTTTAAGGACACCATATCCTCATGGGAAATATTATAAGAGGCCGCCAATTCCCGGAGGTCCATCATATTAAGCCGGATCAGCTCATTAATCGAAAGCCGGGGTTTACCGTTATCCTGATCCAAGCGGGGTTCAGGTTTACCGTAGATATCCGGCATGGAGGGAAGGTTTTTGGGAATCGCCGACAGGGGGGAGGCCGGAGTTTGGGAATTTGCCCCCGGCAGAATTCCCCCCGAGGGAGGCGGAACAGGCGGGGACGTAACGAGGGATGGAGAACTCCGGTAACCGTTTTTGCCCCTGCCCTCCCGGTGGGAACCGACCCGTTTTGGCCGGGCCCGAACAATCACCGCTTTTCCGTTGGGCTTCTCCCCGGAATCCTCATCCCCTGAATCTTCGGCTCCGGAAAATTCTCCTTCGCCATAATCCGCCGGACGGTCCGCTTCAAACTCCGTTTCGTTATTCAGGTTAAGCGGCAACTGCGGCTCTTCCGCGCCGCCATAGGAATCACTCATAGCCAATTCCCCTTGTTCAAAATTGTTCGATTCGCCGGTTTCCGCATTTTTTGAATTTCGACGTTTTCTTACGATTGCCATGGATAAACTCCGTTTCTATATTTTACATTCCCGATTTTACCGAACGAGAAAAGATGAGATACCATATACCACGTATCTTCAACGGGTTCGTTTCCTGTTAGATTATTTTCTTAACTGAAAGGACTGCCTTGTCTCAATAACAATACTTTAACCCAATTGTTGAAAAATAAATTTTTCCAACATCTTAGCTTCTTTAAATGTATACGTTCCATCCTTTCATGTCAAGATCTTCTTTAGAATATTCCGGGCCAATTCTCTGAGGGTGTCCAGGGCCGCGGCCAGACGAACCTCATTCCGGGAACCGGTATAATGGAATACCGAAGCCCGGCTTTTGCATCCCCGGCCCGCTACCCCTATCCATACCGTACCCACTGGTACGGAACCATCCCCGCCGGGACCCGCAAGCCCCGTAACCCCCGCCGCTAAATCCACTCCGCTCCGCGCCAGGGCCCCCTCGGCCATAGCACAGGCCGTTTCCCTGCTTACCGCCCCATAGCGCAGGATAAGGCCGCCGTCCAGTCCCAGCATCCGTTGTTTCGCGTCTATGGAGTAACAGACGAAGGAACCCCAAAACACCCGGGACGCTCCAGGAACCTGAACAAGCAGGTCCGCCGCCAGTCCGGCGGTACAAGATTCCGCAAGGGCTATCGAAAGGGACGCGGAGGATAATTTTTCAATAAGTTCCAGGGCTTCAACTCTCGCCATCACCCCTCTGCAGTTCCGCCTTTATCTCCTCGGTAGGCCGGGAAAAAATCTCCACATCCTTCTCAATTCCGGTCATACCGCAATGTCCCTCAAAAAGAACCCCGTCGGCGATCCGCAACCGGGCGGCGCTGACATCCCCCCGGACCTCCGCGCCGGGAAACATATCTACTTTATCCATAGCATTCACCGTCCCCACCACGGTTCCATAAACAATCAGGGAGGTAACTGAAATATGGTCCGCCTCAACCACGGCTCCTTTATCCACGATAAGCGCACCGGTGGCTTCTATGGTTCCCTTAAATTTACCCTGGATGCATAACGTTTCCTTAAAACGCAAAAAACCGTTAAAATTCGTGGTGTTTCCAAAGATCACGAGGGGAGAACCGGCGTTTTTTTTGCCATCCATCTGTTTCTTACTCCTCCCGCAGGGAACTCCGGATCTGATTTTCCAGGACTTGAAGTCCAATCTCGTTTTTCTTTAACCCTTCCCATTCCGCTATGGTCCGTTCAATACGGGCATCCAATCCGGCAATATACTTTCGAACCACCTTCGACTTTTCCTTAATTACATCCAAAAGCCGGGGCAGGGTGTTTTCATCGATAACTTCTTCGGTTCGGGAAACTTGGGTAATAACCGCATCGAGCTCGTCCATGCTTTTAATAAAAGCCTCCACATCTTTTTTTATGGACAGACTGAATTCTTCCGCCATGTTTAACCGGGATTCCCGGACCACAATCTGCCCAAAAAGCTCCCGGTTTCGCAGTACCGCCCGGATCCGGGCGAGGACTTCAGAGAAATTATAAGGCTTGGTGATATAATCATCTACCCCCAGGGCAAAACCCTCCACCTTATCCTTAACATCATCCAGGGCCGAAAACATGATGATGGGAATTTCCCGGAATTTCGGGTCGTTTTTTAAGGTTTTGGTGACCTCCCATCCGGACATCCGGGGCATGATATTATCGAGCATGATCAGATCAGGATAAAACCGCTTAACCTTTTCCAGGGCTTCCACCCCATCGGAAGCTTTTTCTACGATAAATCCGAGTTTGGAAAGCATCACCTCGAAGAATTCAAGATTTATCTGCTCATCGTCCACAATAAGTATTTTTTTGCGGGTATTCATTGCTTCCTTCCTTTCAGCATTTTTATTATATGTCCTCCTAAGCCCGCTATCAATACAAGAAAAGCGGCGGCGGTACAAATTCGGGGGAAAAAATCTCCATACTTGGTATACAACGAATCCGGTTTTACCACGGGAATCTCCACGGTAAGCTGAATTTCGGCAAAGGGTTCCCCCATGGCGAGGATCTTGCCGTTGGGGTCTATCCCGCAGGTCTGGCCCGATGCGGTGGATCGAACCATGGAACAACGGTTTTCCACCGCCCGGAATACCGCCATGGACAGATGCTGCATTTGGGCGGGGAGGCTTTTGGACCATGCGTCGTTAGAAAGAT
>JAISOO010000088.1 GCA_031275595.1 Spirochaetaceae bacterium
GATTCTGGACGGGGAGCCTGAGCTGGTGGAGGAAGTATCGGCTGGGGAGGGGAAGGCGGCCTGGACTGGTGGGGTTTGGAACCATGGGGTCAGCCCCCATAGCGGGAAATCAGCGGCCAACCCCGCTTTTTCCCCCAATTCCCCCCGCCAGTTGGCCCCGGCGCCCGGCTAAACCCCGGAAATCCGCCCCGGAGCCCGAGCAACCATCGTTTCTGTCTCAAGCAAAAGGCGCTCAGGGGAAAGATCCGTCCTGAAAGGTAAGAACCCTGAATTGCGGGTCTAGTTGAGGGTGCATCCCGCGGAAAAGTGGGGGTAGCGGAATAAAAACGCTTGCGTTTTTATGGAGCGAGGGGGAGCAGCGTCAAAAGCGGCGGCGCGGGGGCCGCGTACTGCGGCTTTTGGAACAGGGGCGCTCCCCCTCCTTAATTTCTTGACCGAGGCTATTTTCTTGAAAAAGAGCCGAATTTTGAATTCCGCCGCCGATTTATTCGTTTTTATTAAAGCGCCCTGCGGGACAGTTCCCTATATATGATATGAAATACTTCTTTTCTGTTTCTTTTCGGGGCTGTTGGTTGTTGGGTTTGGTTTTTGGGGCGGCGGTTTGCTCCCAGGCTCTTCCCACGGAGCCGCTTTTCAGGCTGGATCTGCGCTGGTCCGGTTCCTGGGAGCGGGATAAAAGTCTGATCAACCGGGGGGATCTGCGGCTCCATGCCCTGGGTCTGACTGCCCGGGGGCAGGTTACGGATAAACGGCCGGTTCCGCCCTGGGAAAATACCCAGGAAGGTATTACCGCGCTGGGGGCCGGCCTCTACCATAATGGGACCGGATCCCGGTTCCTCTACGGGCTCATCGATGAATCGGGGCTTGCCCCCCGGCTCCGTAATCCCGGGATACGATCCGTGCCGTTTTTGGAATATCACCAGCCCTCCACGGCGGATCTGAAGACCGCGCCCTCATCGACCGGGGAACCGGCTTTTTACCTCAACCTGGCAAGCCCCTCCCTCGGCCCGGCGCGGGGTTTTGCCTCGGTCCATTTGGATGAGGAGTATGCCCCGGCTTTTGGGGGAGGTTTTACCCTCCAGTTTGCCAAAAAGATCAACCTGGGAATGGAGGGGCTTTTTAAACAGGCCGTCCTGCCCCCCCGGTATGCCTCCTCCTGGTTTTCCGAAACCCCGCCGCTGCCTGAACGGGATTTTCGGATCTACGGGCTCAATCTGACCTTTACGGTTCCCTTTTTTGGGATTTCCGCGGATATGGCCTACTCGGAAACCTTTGCCTTTGGCAGGGACCCCTACGGGAACATCGGGATCACCCTGGGGGACCGGCCCTGGCGCCTGTCCCTGGCCGTCGACGCGGCGGGGGATCGGTACGTCGGCAGTGACGGCAGCGCCCATGGCTCGCTTTTCAGGGCCGCCGGCCGGTTTGAGTGGCGGGGAAAACGGAGCAGCCTCTTCCGGATAAGCACCAGCCTCCGCGGTCCCGGACTGGGGGAACCGTTTGCCCGGAGTTCCAGCCTGCTGTATTACCGCTTTCCCGCCCCTTCCCGGAAATTCCCCTTTGGGTTTTCCCGGGTATCCCTGGAACTCAACCGAAACGCCCTGGATCCGGAAGACATTACCGATTCCCTGGAGGGGAGCCTGGGCTTGATCCTGGGGCCGGTCCGGACGGTTTTTCAGGGGACCCTGTCCGGCACCACCCGGGCCGCCGGGACCCCCGTGCCGTATCCCGGCGCCGAAGGGGACTACCAATTCGCGTCCGCCAAGGTTTCGGGGGAGCTGTCCTATTCCTTCTCCCTGTTTCAACTCAAAACAAAACTGGGATATTCCCATGTCCATCAAAAAGAACCCCTCTGGGACCTCTCGTTGTACGGTTCTGTCTGGGGGAAATTCGGCCGGTTCAGCGCCAAATTCGCCTGGACCGATTTTCCCGGGGTCTGGACCTATACTTTTTCCTGGAATTTGAAATACGGCCTATCGGTTAAGTCCCGTAAATAAGGAGGAAACGGGAAAGTTTGTTAAGCCGGGTCGAATACCAGGCCCCCGCTCGCTCATTTTACGAGGGAACAGAAAGGCAAAAAGCAGAGGCGGCTTTGGGGGAAGCTGCTTGCGGTAAGGGAGTTTGGTTTGCCGCGGTTCATTTGCCGTAAAACCATGGGTTTTTGCGGGGGCCGCGGCGAGTAACGGTTATGGGCGCCGGATTGCGAGGCAGGCGGGTCAAAGGCGGGGGTCCTGCCGCGCTTGGGGGTTGGCCTTGGATTTTTCGTATTCGCCGGTAAAATACTCAATTTTGTGGATCACCTTTTGCAGGTGCTTTTGCATCTCCGCGATTTGAGTCTCCACTGTTTTTTTGTGGTCCAAAAGAAGGCCGCATCGTTTTTTGAGGGTCTTATCCCCCTGCAGGCTTAATTCAACAAAATTTTTTATCTGTTTGATGGGCATACCGGTATTTTTAAGGCAGCAGATCAAACCGAGCCACTCCAGATCGTGTTCAGTATACCGGCGGACCCCGTTCCGGCTTCTGGAAATGCTGGGCAAAAGGCCTTCCTTTTCATAGTACCGCAAAACATGGGGGGGTAAAGCGGTTTTTTCCGCTACCTGTTTGATTGAAAGATACAAAAAATCCTCCTTGGGACACCAAAATCCATGGTTGTTTATACCACAACCTTAATGTTAACGTCAACATTGACCCAGGGGAGGAGCCTGACCCTGGCATACGCGCTGACGCCGGTCTAAATGATCGGGGAGGAGGCTGCCCATTAGTTGAGCAGCCGTCCCCCCACACCACCGTGCGTACCGTCCGGTACACGGCGGTTCAATGAATTGCGTGTGGTATCTCTTATTACTTGCCTATTCCAGATATGCACGTAATTACAGAGTCTTTCCCAAAACTCGGTTAGTTTTGGGAAAGGCTTCCGAAAAAGCGGTCTAAAGCCCGCTTTTCCCAATAAATCTAAAGTTGCTTTCCCAAAAACTGAAGTTTTGGGAAAGCCTCTACAGATAATCATTTTGTCCACACTGTCCCCTTCTGTGCTTTCCAGTACACTCACCCTCGGCACTCCCTCAGTTCACTCGGGTTCCACCCTACTCTACTCATGCTAGCCGGTTCTCACCGTTTTCTGCCTTCTTCACGTTTGTCTACCTTCCATCCACTCATGGAACTTCCATTGTTCGGCCCTTCCCGCTCGGTTCGTTCCGTCTTTCAGGAGGTCCCCCTCACGGTACTATGGCCTCTGCTGACTTCTTGCACTTCAGCTATACATTTCTGCATAGGTTCTTGTACGGCGGGACGGGTTCGTCAGTCGCCGTATAAGGTATGTG
>JAISOO010000124.1 GCA_031275595.1 Spirochaetaceae bacterium
GGCAAGCTTGACGCACCCGGAAATGGCATGCTCCCCGACAGCGGTAAGGCCCGCGGGCAAGGTAATGGATTCAAGACTTTCGCACCCGGAAAAGGCCCACCCTCCGACAGCGGTAAGGCCCTCGGGCAGGGTGACGGAGGCGAGGCTGACGCACGCGATAAAGGCCCCATGCCCGATGGCGGTAAGGCTCGCGGGCAGGGTAATGGACGCGAGGCTGACGCACCGGGAAAAGGCATGCTCCCCGACAGCGGTAAGGCCCTCGGGCAGGGTGACGGACCTGATGCCGCTGTAGTACCAAAAGGCACGCTCCCCAATCGCGGTAACGCCCTCCGGCACAAGCACCTCCGCCGCGCTTCCCCGGTACTTGACCAGCACGCCGTCCTCAATCTCGAAATCCCCCTCCTGGGCCGGGATGTTCCAAACCGCCGCCGCGTAGAGAACCAATACAGCCGTCAATCTTTTCATAGGGAAACTCCTTCGCGTTTTCGGCTTCTCTGAAGCCGCAGCCCGCCGGGGCCTTGATGGTTTGCTGCCTTCATATTCTATAACTACCCCGGATATGACAATAGTCACAAAAATCATCCGGCAATTTGACAGATCCCTTGGGGGGAGGGTACCGTTACGCTTATTCTCAATTAAGGAGTTCTCCTATGCGAAGGATGGTGCTAAAGGGTGTTTGGTTATGCTCGATTTTGTGCTTTACCGGCTGCGTCCAGCCGGTGGAGGAAGAACCGCCGCCCGATGAGTGGATCGAGCTTAGGGCCTATGAGGAACTTACCGGCGCCTGGCGGGCGGTCAACAGGATCGCCCTTGACTTGGGTGATGACTGGGGGCTTTCCCCGGAAGGGCTGGCCTGTGGGTATGCCGTTGAGCTGATCTATCCGGCTTACCCGGCGGGGGACGATGCCGGGGGCCTCGAATCCCGGATAATCATCGATTTTGAGCCCTATGTGGATTTTAGGGCCCAGGCATATATCAATTTTCTCTATCCCCGGGGGCTCCCCCAGGGCATAAGCAGGGAGCTGTTTAAAGAAAGCTTATGGACGGGATGGAAGGAACAGGAAAAGGGGGATGACGTCTCCTTTGAGGGCTATAAGAGGACCCGGCGGTTTTTTACCCCGGTCCCGCCGGGGGCTTCCTATAAAAACGGGGATGGGGAAGGGCCCCTCTTCATAAACACCGTTGGGACCAAATTAAAACAAACCAGGCCCCTCAGCATCGATATTGATGATGAAAACCTCTTTACCGGGGAGGGGGAATTTGTTTTTTCCCTCATGACTCCCTAAAGGCGTCGCTGAGCCGCTGCCGGGTAAGGGTGATGTCTTCCACCAGGACCCTTTTCCCCGCCAGCAGTTCGGCGATGCCGATTTCCGTGGGGTACCGGGGAATAATATGCAGGTGCAGGTGATCGATGGAAGCCCCCGCGGCGCGGCCCATGTTAAAACCGATGTTGTAAGCCGCGGGGCTGTAGAGGGAGTCCATCACCGAAAGGGCCCGGTCCAGGGTCCTGTCCATGGCGGTCCGCTCTTCATCCCCCAGTTCCCGGATATCCCCCACATGGCGCAGGGGAAAAATGAGCAGATGGCCCGGATTATAGGGATATAAATTGAGGGATATTCCCATGTATTCATCGTGGTAAACCATCATATTTACCACCCGGGGGTCCTTATCCCGGACCAGGCAGAGGATACAACCCGGAGGGCGCTCCCCCTTGAGGTAGGCCAGTTTTTCAAAATTAAAGAAATACTCCATCACCGGGTCACCGGGTCCCATCCGGCGGGGCGGGGGAAACCGGCTCCGCCCCGCGCTCAAGGGCGAGGTATTGCAGCAGCACCGGGTACTTGGTCAGCAATTCCCCGTATTTCTCCAATTCGTCATAACGGAGCCGGGCCGAAAGATGCTGTTCCGCGGAGGCGGAAACATCCGTTTTAAGCAGCGCCTCCTGCCGGGTCAGGTACTCCTCATATACCGAGCGGGCCAGGTTATAGAGGGCAAGATCGGGGAGGCGGATTACCCGGATGGTACAGGACAGGTTCTCTATGCCGGGAAAGGCCCGCAGTATATCCGCCTCCAGGGAAGGCAGGGTCCCGGTCCCGATGATGTTTTCCAGGGCTTCCCCCTCCCCGGCATACGCGCCCAGGCGTTGTACCGCAAAGGCCTCTATGGACTCCGCCAGACCAGCCTCATAGGCTTCGAGGCCCGCCTGGTCGCTAATGCCCTGCTTGGACAGGAGGGAGGGCAGGGCCTCCGCCTTTAGGGTAAAGGAAAAGGACCCCGCCACTTCATAGGAAAAATCCATGTTCAAGCCCGCGGCCGAGGCATAGACCGCGCCCGAAGGCAGGCTTCCCCTTGCCTGGATAGACCGGGTAAGCGGGGCGGGGGAAAAAACGGCGATCCTTACATTGGTAGGGATAAGTTTATACCACACCCAGCGAAATTCCCCCTCCCGGATTAGCCGGGGGTCAACGCCGTGGGTTTTTGAACGCATGACCCCATAGGAACCCGGCGGGACCTTCAACTGCGCCCAGCCGAAAAAAAAGGCCGTACCGCCCAGGATCAGCAGTACCACGAACAGTCCAAGTATTTTTTTCATATAACCTTCCTGGAGTATTCTAAGATTTTATTATATTATGATAAACGGAAACCGGTTTTCCCGCAATGCTTATCTTTCGGGCGGTTCAAACCCTGGCTTATAAAGGAGTTTCCCGGTGCAAATTTCCCGGCCGGAAAAAAAACCTATTATCGCCATCCTCGTAAAGCGGACGGTTTGCTTTTTCTTTATCCTCTGTTTTTTAACGGTCTTTCTCTACGGAATCGGGACGGCCCAGGAATTTATGGATATAACCCAGATGTTCCTCCTGCGGGTCTCCGTGGTTTTGGGCCTTTTCCAGGCGGTGGGGTCGATTTATGGGCTTGTCCTGGATCTTTGGTTTTTTTTCCATGACCGGAAACCCCGGTTTTTAATGGGCGCCGCGGCGTATAGTATCCTGGGGGTCCTGGGGGGCCTCGTGGCCGCGCTGGGGGCTTTTATTGTAGTGGTATCGGGAGGAAGCGGAACATGAATGGGGAAAAGCGGCTTTTCGCCCTGCGGGGCGCGGCCCGGTGCCGGAACGAAAGGGCGGATATGGAGCAGCAGGTCCGGGCCCTCTACGACGCCCTGCTTTTGGAGAACAAGCTTGAGGAACCGGACATTGTGTCGGTGCTGTTTTCCGTAACCGGCGATTTGGACGCCGAAAACCCCGCCGCGGCCCTGCGCCGGTCCGGCAGGGCCGCGGATTTAGCCCTCTTTAGCCTCCGGGAAGCCGAGGTACAGGGCGGCCTGGAACGGACCATCCGGGTCCTTATCCATTGCTACATGGAAGAAACCGCCAGGCCCCGCCACATATACCGTAACGGCGCCGAGGTCCTGCGCCCGGACCGGGCCGGATAAGGCCCGCCCGCGCTCCCGGCAGCCTGTAAGGGCTAAACGG
>JAISOO010000178.1 GCA_031275595.1 Spirochaetaceae bacterium
CGGGAGCAGATCCTGCTTTATAAAAAATTTGACCGGATGGAAGGATTATCCATACTTTCTAAAGAAGTTGTTGAGGATATTCTCGGCCGGAAACTTCCCCAGGTTTCCTGCCCTATGGAAGACCTCCGGGAACAGGCCGAAGGGGATATCCGGACCATGCGGATCCGGGGACTAGGGTGTGTATCCTTTGTGTCATCCCAATATCCTCCCCTGCTTCGGGAACTGTACGATCCCCCTGCCCTGGTTTTTTACCGGGGGGTTTTACCGAACCCGGAGCGGCCCCTGGTAGCGGTGGTCGGAACCAGGCGGCCTACCGCCGCGGCGGGTTCCCAGGCTTATGCTATCGGCAAAGCCCTGGCGGAGGCGGGAATTCCCGTAGTATCCGGACTTGCCCTGGGTATCGACGCCCTGGCCCACCGGGGGAATCTTGAGGGAGGCGCCCCGACAGTGGCGGTTCTCGGTTCAAGTCCTGACGAGGTTTATCCCGGGACAAACCGGACCCTTGCCCGGCGGATCATTGATCGGGGCGGAGTTATTTTAAGCGAATACCCCCCGGGAACCGGACCGCGGAAATGGAATTTTCCGGCCCGGAACCGGATTATTTCCGGCCTGGCTCGGGGAACCGTGATTGTGGAAGCTCCCGCTTTTTCCGGAGCCCTGATCACCGCCCGGTTTGCCCTGGAACAGGGGCGGGACCTCTGGGTTACTTCATCGGGGGTGAATTCCGTCCGGGGGGAAGGGACCAGGAAGCTTGCCGAGGAGGGGGCCAGGGTGATCTCCGGGGCGGCGGAGATCCTACAGGAGTGGGGGATTGTTTTGGAGCCCGCGGCGGAAGAAGTTTTTCCCCGGGATCGGCCGTTGCAGGGAGCTATGCTGGCATCGTCCTTGGCCCGGAAACTGAATATTGATCTTTGAGGATGGAAATAAAATGGCGGTAAAAACCGAAAAAAAAGTTCAGAGAAAAAAAGTGGGAGAAAAAAATTCGACCGAAAAAAAACGGTCCTCCAAAAAAACAAAGGATAAAAAGATCCTGGTGATCGTGGAATCCCCGGCCAAGGCTAAAACGATAGAAAAATACCTGGGCCCTTTATATACGGTAAAGGCATCCATGGGTCATCTCATCGACCTCCCGAAATCCAGAATGGCCATTGATGTGGAACATGATTTTGAGCCCGAATATATTACCGTCCGGGGAAGGGCGAAAATTTTAAAGGAACTGCAGGGGGACGCGAAAAAGGCGGACTCTGTCCTCCTGGCCAGTGATAATGACCGGGAAGGGGAGGCAATTGCCTATCATCTGCGGAACGCCATTATCGCGAAAAACGACCGGGTACCCATTCAACGGATCAGCTTCAACGAAATCACCCCTATGGCAATTAAGGATGCGGTGGCTAATCCTTCAACCATCGACGAGTCTAAGGTCAACGCCCAAAAAGCCCGGCGGGTTCTGGATCGTTTGGTGGGGTATAATCTTTCACCCCTTCTTTGGAAGAAAGTTAAAAACGGCCTTTCCGCGGGGCGGGTACAATCGGTGGCCCTGCGGCTCATCTGTGAACGGGAAAAGGAGGTGGAGTCCTTTATTCCCGAAGAGTACTGGACCCTGGAGGCGGATTTTAAAGTAGGAAAATCCGCCTTTACCGCCCAGCTTGTATCCTGGCAGGGGAATAAACCGGAACTCAAAAATGAAGACGCGGTTAACACTATCATTGATAAGATAATCAACGCCGATTGTTTTGTTTCCGATATCCGGGAAACCGATAAAACCATCCGGCCGAAGCCGCCCTTTACCACTTCCCAGCTCCAGCAGACCGCGGCAAACCGGCTGGGTTTTACCAGTAAAAAAACCATGCAGGTGGCGCAGCAGCTTTATGAAGGGGTAAACATCGGCAATTCCCGGGTGGGGCTTATCACCTATATGCGTACCGATTCGATTCGGATCTCCCAGGTCGCGTTGGACGAAGTCCGATCCTGGATAAAGGAACATTTTTCCCCGGACCTGCCGGAAAAGGCGGTGGAATATACCCTGGGAAAAAAAGCCCAGGACGCCCATGAGGCCATTCGGCCCACCTATGTAAGTTATACCCCCGAGGAGGTAAAAGAATGCCTCACCCGGGATCAGCTCAGGCTTTATACCATAATTTGGGAACGGTTTGTGTCGAGCCAGATGAACCCCGCGAAAACCAAAACCATAAGCATCGACATTCAGGCCGGAGAGGGAATTTTCCGTATCGCCGGGACCCGGATCATCAAAAAGGGTTTTTACAAGGTTATGAAACTTTTGGCGAATGAAAATAAAGGAAGTCCGGTTCCGTCTCTTAAAATCGGGGATAAGGTCAAGGTGGATAAATTCTACCCCGAACAGCATTTTACCCAAGGCCCTGCCCGGTATACTGATGCATCCATCGTTAAAACCCTGGAAGAAAAAGGTATCGGCCGTCCCTCAACCTATGCCCCTATTATCTCGGTCCTGCTGGACCGGTATTATGTGACCCGGTCCAACAAGCAGTTGGTTCCCACCCTCCTGGGAAGGATGATCTGCGATATGCTGGTGGAGTATTTTCCCCATGTGGTGAATGTGGGATTCACCGCCTCCCTGGAAACCAAACTCGACGAAGTGGAAGAAAGCCAAATCCGCTGGCCCGATATGATCCGGAATTTTTATCACCCCTTTAAGGAACAGGTAGATGAGGTGGGAAAAACTCTGGAATCCTTTAAGGGTTCCTTAGATGAAGTGACCGATCATACCTGCGAAAAGTGTGGGAAACCCATGGTAAAAAAACTCGGCCGGTATGGTTTTTTTCTTGCCTGTTCGGGTTTTCCGGAATGTAGAAATACCAAGTCCGTCCCCCTCGCAAAATGCCCCCGCTGTGACGGGGATATCGTGGCTCGCAAAACCCGGGGTCGGGGCAAGGAGTTTTATGGATGTACCAATTACCCCGCATGCGATTTTATCACGCATTTTAAGCCGATCAACCAAAACTGTCCCAAGTGCGGGCAATTTATGGTGGAGAAATATGATAAAAAGAACGGATACCACAAGGCGTGTATTAACCCCGCTTGCGACTACCTGCATAGCAGCGAAGATTTTGACAAGGAGGAATCCGATGGGGGCCAATAATTTGGTTGAAGCCTATCTGGCCTATCTTCGTTCAGTGCGGGGGATGTCGGATAGGACCATCCAAGCCTATGGCAAGGATCTGTCCAATTATTCAGCCTACTGCGAAAACCACGGGATGACTCCCGAAGAGGCAAGCGCCCATGGGGTACAGGGCTTTATCGCGGATCTCAGTGCCGAGGGGATCGCTTCGGTGAGCGTTAATCGGGCGCTCTCTTCCATCCGGGGATTTTATCGGTGGCTCCAGCGGTTTGATTTTAGAACCGATGATCCCTCCATGAACCTGCGCAACCTGAAAACGGCGAAACGGCTTCCGTCTTTTCTCTGGGAGGGGGAAATGGCGAGTTTTGCGGAGCTCCCCGATAAAGCGGGCATTTTATGGCCCCTTCGGGATAAGGCCCTGATCCTTACCATGTATTCCGCAGGGCTGCGGATATCGGAACTGGTGGCTCTTACCCTCTCCTGTTTGGAGGGGGATCTTTCAGGCGCCCGGGTTATGGGAAAGGGAAACAGAGAACGGTATGTGTTTTTTTCCGATGAAGCCCGGGAAGCCCTGGGGGCCTATCTTCCCGGACGGGCTTCCCGGGTTAAGGCGGCCGCACCTACGGATCGGCTTTTTGTTAACCGTAAGGGAGGGCCGATTTCCGTACCCGGGGTACGGTGGATAATAGCCAAATACGCGGAACGGTCGGGGCTGGACAAAAATGTACACCCCCATGCGTTGCGCCATAGCTTTGCGACCCATTTGGTTAATTCCGGCTGTGATGTGCGTTTAATTCAGGAACTTCTCGGTCACGCAAGTCTCTCCACCACCCAGCGGTACACCCATGTGGATATGGAACGGCTCAAGCGAACCTATCTTAAGGCCCATCCCCACGGTTTGGGGAAAAGGAACAACCTATGAAAAAGCGGAGAATGGAATTCCGCGGCAGTCAGATCCGTTCTACCACGGTTTTGGCGGTCCGCCGGAATGGACAGGTAGCCATGGCCGGGGACGGTCAGGTGACCATGGGTGAGACGGTGATGAAAAACAACGCCCGTAAGGTACGGCGCCTCAACGATGGTAAGGTATTGTGCGGTTTTGCTGGGGCTACCGCGGATGCCTTTACCCTCTTTGATCGTTTTGAGGAAAAACTCAAGGAATACTCCGGGGATCTTGCCAGGGCGGCGGTGGAACTGGCCAAGGATTGGCGTACCGACCGTTCCCTGAGGCGCCTGGAAGCCCTGCTTTTGGTGGCGGATATCTCCAAGACCCTGCTTGTTTCCGGCACCGGGGATGTGATAGAACCTGCGGAGCCCGCCTTGGCCATAGGTTCCGGGGGAAATTATGCCTATTCCGCGGCCTTGGCCTATTTGGACGGCAGTACCCTTTCAGCCGCGGAAATCGCCCGGCGGAGTCTGAGGATTGCGGGGGATATATGTATTTATACCAATAATCAGATCATCCTGGAGGAACTGGGGTCCGGGGAGGAGCATAAATAATGACTGAAAATATTGAGAAGGGGGCGGCGGAATTATCGGTTGCCCCAGGGAAGGAAGCAAAAAATCTGCCCCTGCTTCGGAAGGAGCTTACCCCCCGGGAAATTGTCGCCGAGTTGGATAAATATATCATCGGTCAAAAAAAGGCCAAACGGGCGGTAGCGGTGGCCCTGCGAAATCGCATCCGCCGGCTCAAACTGGATCCGGAGGTCCGGGAAGACATAGCCCCCAAAAACATCCTCATGATAGGTCCCACCGGAGTGGGTAAGACCGAGATTGCCCGGCGCCTCGCGAAATTGGCGGGTTCCCCCTTTATCAAGGTAGAGGCCACCAAATATACCGAAGTGGGATACGTGGGCAGGGATGTGGAATCCATGATTCGGGACCTCATGGCCGCGGGGGTCCAGATGGTAAAACAAGAGATGCAGGAAACGGTCAATGCCGAAGCCCGGAAGCGGGCGGAGGAAGCGTTGTTGGATCTTTTACTTCCGGGAACGGGGAAAAAAAACACGGAGCATAAATCCCCTGAAGGACCGGTCGTCAGACCCGTAGGGGCCTTTTCTATCAATCCGAACAATGGGCCTGGTCCGGGTTTGATGGGGGCGGCTATCCAGGTGGGGATCCCCGCCATGGCGAACCGGGGGCAGGAGCACGGGACCAGCGAGCCCGCGGCGGTAGCGGAATCATCCGCCGGTGAGGAGGAGAGAAGCGACTCTTCGGCAAAGGTATCTTCCACCAGGGAAAAATTCAGGGCTATGCTCCGGGAGGGTAAGCTGGAAGACCGGATAGTGGAAATTACCGTCAATCAAAACCCTCAATTTCCTGCTATCGAAATGATGGGGGGAGGGATAGAGGATTTAGAAACCAGCCTTTCGGGGATAGCGGGTTTTTTCGGGGGAGGGAAAAAGAAAAAGCTTCTCACCGTAAGCCGGGCCCGGGAGATTCTGACCCACGAAGACGCGGAAAAACTCATAGACCGGGATCGGGTAAGCGATGAGGCCCGGCAGCGGGTGGAAGAAATGGGGATAGTTTTTATTGACGAGATCGATAAGATCGCCGTCAAGGGGGACCGGGGAAGCGGTCCTGATGTATCCCGGGAAGGGGTTCAGCGGGATATCCTGCCCATTGTGGAAGGGGCGACGGTGAATACTAAATGGGGGCCGGTAGATACAAGCCATATCCTTTTTGTGGCGGCCGGCGCTTTTAATATCAGCAAACCCTCGGACCTGATCCCTGAACTCCAGGGTCGTTTCCCCCTCCGGGTGGAGTTGGAATCCCTGGGGAAGGATGAATTTTTGCGGATCCTCACGGAACCCAAAAACGCGCTGACCAAACAGTATATTGACCTTCTGGGTACCGAAGAGGTGGAAATTGAGTTTACCCCGGACGCCATAGAGCGGCTGGCCGCCCTGGCGGCGGATGTGAATTCCCGGCTGGAAAACATAGGCGCCCGCCGGCTGCATACCATCATGGAAGCCCTGTTGGAGGAGCTTTCCTTTGAAGCCCCCAATCTGGGCCCCACGAAAATACCCATCACCGAGGCTTATGTGAATGAACGGCTGGGAGATTTGGCGGTGGATCAGGATCTGGGGAGGTATATACTCTAGGAAGGAGTGAGCAGGGGGAGCGGGTTTTTTAGGTTTCTCCTTCCTAACTCCTCACCCTTCACCAATAATCCGCCGATAGGTTATATAGAAAAGTTTTACTTTTGGGAGGATATGATGAGTATAGAAAATAATTTCGCCAAGACCGTCGATATGGTCCACCGGGCCATGGATGTCAATCTCCTCAGGCGCAGTGTTATTGCCAATAATCTGGCCAATGCGGAGGTGCCGAATTTCAAACGGTCTGAGGTGAATTTTGAAAGTGAATTAAAACGGGCTCTGGAAACGGAAAAACTCAGACCTCCCCTGGAGTTGACCCTGACGAATCCCAAACATATCCCCAATTGGCGGGAACGGGATTACCGGGAGGTTCAACCCCGGCGGGTCCTGGATTACGTGAGTACCTCAAAAAACAACGGGAACAACGTGGACTCGGAACAGGAGATCATGGCGGCCTTGGAAAATCAGCTTTTATACACCCTCATGGCCCAGACGGAAACCTTTGAGTTTAGCCAAATTAATATGGTATTAAGGTAGGTTAGAATATGGGAATTTTCAGCTCCATCAATATAGCGGCTACGGGGATGAGCGCCGAGCGGCTCCGCTCCGATGTGATTGCCGATAATATTGCCAACGCTTCCACTACCCGGACCACCGAAGGGGGACCCTATAAACGAAGCCGGGTGGTCCTCCGGCCCCGGGTGGAGGAACCCTATTGGCGTTCTCCTTTTCTGCCGGAGATGATAGATAATGGCCCCGGGCAGGGGGTACGGGTCGCCGAGATTCAAAAGGATACCAAAACCGAGTCTCGTTTTGTATATGATCCGACCCATCCGGACGCGATTCAAACCGGTCCCCGGGCAGGGTATGTGGAAATGCCCAATGTGGATATTGTCACCGAAATGGTGGATATGATCGCCGCCTCCCGGGCTTACGAGGCAAACGCTTCGATTATAGACGGGTCTAAAAGTATGTTCCAGCGGGCGCTGGATATTGGGGGGAGATAATAGATGACCATATATCGGCCGGAATTAGTTACCGGGGATAAGGTTCCCATGAGGGTAACCCATCCCCATCACATGGTTCCCCGGCAGGGGAATTTTACCGCCGATGGCAAGGCCCTGTCGGAACTGGGAAATAAAATCGGCGCCGAAGCGGTACTCCGCTCCGGTACCTTTGAGGATACTATGCTCAAAGCCCTGGATATGGTCAGCGCCCAACAGCAGACGCCCGGCGATTTGATGCAGGCGGCTCTGACCGATCCGGGAACCGTGGATGTCCACGACATAACTATCGCCCAGGCAAAGGCCGGTATGTCCTTAAATATCACCAGGACCGTTCTTAACCGTCTTGTTCAAGGCTGGCGGGATCTTATTAATACCCGTTAAGGGCTGGTTATGGTGATCGGTGAATAAAACGCCGACCTTGGAGGCTTTCCCAAAACTTCAGTTTTGGGGAAAGTTCCCTTAGATTTGGGCAGCCGAATAAAAAAAAGTTCTTCTGGGGAGGGGAATATGAAGGAATGGATAAAAAAATTTATCACCCAAATTAAAACCCTGTGGGGAAAATGGTCTTTGGTTCAAAAGATCATCCTCATCGGGATCGCTTTGGCCGCAATGGCAGGGATAGTCGTATTGGTAGCGGTGTCTTCCTCGCCGGCCATGGTACCGGTTATCGACGTACCCATCAGGGATGAGGATGCCCTGGATCGGATTATTGCCCGGATCAACGATGAGGGGGTCAAGACCTCGATTTCTCCCGCGGGGATCCTCTTGGTTCAGGACGAAAAAACCGCCCGGCGGATCCGGTCTATTCTTATCCGGGAGGATCTCATTCCCCAAGGAACGGATCCCTGGTCGATCTTTGACCGGGAACGGTGGACCATTACCGATTTCGAGCGGAATGTGAACCTCCGGCGGGCCATCACCCAGATGATAATCGACCATGTTAAAGCCCTGGATGACGTGGACAATGCCGATGTTGTCATTGTACCTCCGGAACGGGAGCTCTTCCAGGCGGATCAAAATCCGGTGACCGCCAGTGTTATCATCACCCCCAAGCCGGGCAGCGATATTACCGAAAACCGCAAGAAAATCGAGGGAATCCAGAAGATCCTCAAATTTGCCGTAGAGGGCCTTAAGGATGAAAACATCGTTATCACCGATCAAAACGGCCTGGTACTCAACGACTTTGAAGGCATGGCCAGCATAGACCGCCAAAGTTTAATTGAACGGCAGCAGAAATACATCCACCAGTTGGAAGCCCATTACCGGGCGATTATTCTAAAATCCCTCCAGGAAACCTATACCACGGACCGGGTCCGGGATCTCAATATCAAAATCGATATGGATATGTCCCAGAAAGCCATCAATACCGACGAATTCTTTCCCATCACCATCAGGTCGGATAATCCCAATACCCCCTATGACGATTCCGAATTTGTCCGGTCCATCACCCGGTCCCAGAGCACCTCCACCACCGAATGGGAAGGGACCGGCTTTAACCCCGAAGGCCCCCCGGGTACGGAGGGACAGACTACCCCGGCGTTTCGGGATATGTCCAACCTCTATGGTAAGGTTAAACAAGAAACCCTGACTAATAATGAAGAAATAAACAAGCGGACCATCCAGGAAGAACGGAGTCCCACCATAGATCGGGTTACGGTTTCGGTAAATATCGATGGTCAATGGAAATGGAAATACGATGAAAAGAAAGATCCGGTAATCCTTCCCGACGGATCCATTGAACGGGAATATACCCCGGTTGGGCCTGAGGATATTCGGGCTACCCAGGTATTAATACAAAACGCCATCGGTTATAATCAAGCTAGAGGGGACGCGGTTACAGTGGAAAACATCCGCTTTGACCGGACCCGGCAATTTGCCGAAGAAGATGCGGCCTACTTCCGGGCGAAGCAGCTTCAGACCACCATTTTGGTCTTCATGGTAGGACTTGCCGTTATCCTTATCGGTTTTGTGGCCTTCCGGTTGATTTCCCGGGAGTTGGAGCGGCGCCGGCGGCTGCGGGAAGAGGAACTTTCCCGGCAGCATCAGATGATGCGGGAGAGTGCCTTAAGGCAGGCGGAAGAAGAAGGGGTGGAAGTTTCCATGTCCGTGGAAGAACGGAAGCGGATGGAGCTTCAGGAGAACGCGGTCAATATGGCCAAGGAACATCCCGAAGATGCGGCGCAGCTCATCAGAACCTGGCTTTTGGAGGAATAGGAAATGGCAAAAACAACATCATCCGGCACCTCCGGCGGAGCGGCAGGCGGCAAAAAGAAGGGCGGAAAGGAATTTACCGGCCGGCAGAAGGCAGCCATATTCCTGGTCAGTATGGGCTCGGATATTTCCGCGGAAATTTTTAAGCACCTCCGGGAAGATGAGATTGAAACCCTCACCTTTGAAATTGCCCGGCTTGAAACCATAGAACCGGATCAAAAAGACGCCATCTTAACGGAGTTTACCGAACTTATGATGGCCAACGAGTTTATTACGACCGGGGGTATTGATTATGCCCGGGAACTTCTGGAGAAGTCCCTGGGGAGCCAGAAGGCCATCGACATCATTAACCGCCTGACCTCAAGCCTCCAGGTACGACCGTTTGATTTTATCCGCCGTACCGACCCGGCCCACCTCCTTAACTTTATCCAGCAGGAGCACCCCCAGACCATCGCCCTCATTCTGGCGTACCTTGAACCCAATAAGGCTTCGATCATATTACAAAACCTTCCCCATGAGGTACAAAGCGATGTGGCTAAACGGATAGCCACCATGGACCGGACCAGCCCGGAGGTGCTCCGGGAAGTTGAACGGGTATTGGAGAAAAAACTTTCCACCCTGTCTAACGAAGATTATACCGCCGCGGGAGGAGTAGAGAGTATCGTGGAGATCCTCAACCTGGTGGATCGTTCATCGGAGAAGCAGATCATTGAGGCCCTGGAAGATGAGGACCCGGAACTGGCGGAGGAGATCAAAAAACGGATGTTCGTATTCGAGGACATTGTATTGCTTGGAGACCGGGATATTCAGAAGGTTCTGCGGGAAGTGGATTCTCAAGAATTGGCCAAGGCCTTAAAATCGGTGGATACCGAAGTTCAGGATAAGATCTTCCGGAATATGAGTAAGCGGGCCGCGGGGATGCTCAAGGAGGATATGGAATTCATGGGCCCGGTCCGGCTTAAGGACGTGGAAGAGTCCCAGCAGAAGATCGTTTCCATCATCCGGCACCTGGAGGATACCGGTGAAGTCGTAATCGCCCGTACCGGTGAAGACGAATTAGTGGTATAAACGGCGGTGAGGAAGCAGTTATGACAAAGGCGGTATTCCGGCCCGGTGAGGTCGCGTTAAGTGATGAAAAGATATTCCTCGAGCCTCCCTATACCTTTGCCGAGTTGTCCCATCTCGCTCCGCCGGAGGAAAGCGCTGAAGAGATCCAGCTTATGGAGGAGTATACCGGTCCCACCGCTGAGGAACTGCGCCAGGCGGCGGAGGAATTTAAAGCCCGCTGGGACGCGGAACGGGAGAGCATGATCAAATCCGCCCAGGCGGAAGCGGAAAGGATCGTCAAAGACGCGGAGGAAAGGGCCCGTGAGGAGATAAACGAGAAAACCAGGGAAGCCCATAACCGGAAACAGGAAGCGGAGGAGGAAGCGGAACGGATCCTGGCGGCAGCCAGGGAAACGGCCGCTGCCATTGAAGCGGATGCCCGGAACGCCATTGAAAACGAACGGAAGGATGCGGAAAATCAGGGCCGGGAAGCGGGCCGGGAAGCGGGTTTTGCCGAAGGGAATGCCGAGGTTGAACGGCTCATCGAAAGAACCCGGACTGTCCTTGAACGGGCCCAGGATAAACGGGTGGAAATCCTGGCGGAAACGGAACAACAGATCATCGATCTGGTACTCCTTATTTCCCGAAAAGTGATCAAGGTTATTTCGGAAAGTCAGCGGAACGTGGTGATCTCCAATGTAGTCCAGGCCCTGCGGAAAGTCAAAGGCCGGGGTAATATCATTATCAAGGTAAATCTGGTTGACGTAAAATTGACTACCGAGCATACGAAAAAATTCATACAACTCCTGGAAGGCGCCCAGTCCGTTCAGGTGGTGGAGGATTCTTCGGTTGATCCCGGGGGCTGCATTATTGAGACCGATTTTGGTGAGGTGGACGCCCGGATTTCCAGTCAGCTTGCGGAGCTTGAGTCTAAGATCCTGGAAATGTCCCCGATAAAGACGATGACCAAAAGCGGTTCCTCCGTTCCGGGCGCCTGAATATGGAAGCCACCCTCATCGCTAAATATCTGGATGTTGCCGCGCGGGTAGACCCCATAAAATGTGTCGGCCGGGTAATAAAGGTTCAGGGGCTTCTTATTGAAAGCCGCGGCCCCCGGGTTACTATGGGAGAAGTCTGCCGTATCGAAGTCCCCAGGGGGAAGGGCCTTATCCAGGCGGAGGTGGTGGGTCTCCGGGAAGAAGTGGTACAGCTCATGGCCTTTGAAGAAACCGCCGGGCTTGAAGTGGGGAGCCGGGTGATCGCCTCCGGCAGTTGTTTGGAAGTAAAGGTCTCGGACAAATTACCGGGCAGGGTTTTGGATGCCCTGGGGAATCCCATCGACGGGAAGGGGGATATTGAGTCCCCGTTGCGGTATCCCGCCGCGGCGGCGCCTCCGGACCCGCTGAAACGAAGGCGGGTAACCCAGCGGCTTGCCACGGGGGTGCGGGCCATAGACGGCCTTTTGACCGTAGGCAGGGGGCAGCGGATGGGTATTTTCTCCGGGTCCGGGGTAGGTAAGTCCACCCTTTTGGGAATGATCGCCCGGAATACGAACGCCGATGTGAATGTGGTCGCCCTCATAGGGGAACGGGGCCGGGAGGTAAACGATTTTATTGAAAACGATCTGGGTCCGGAAGGATTAGCCCGGACCGTTGTGGTGGTTTCCCCCTCAAATTCCCCCCCCCTGGCACGGCTTCGGGGCGCCTATGTGGCTACCGCGGTGGCGGAATACTTTCGGGATCAGGGACGGGATGTGATGCTCCTCTTTGACTCGGTTACCCGTTTTGCCCGGGCTCAGCGGGAGATAGGCCTGGCCATCGGGGAACCCCCCGCAACCCGGGGATATACCCCCAGTGTTTTTGACTCCATGCCCAAGCTGCTTGAACGCTGCGGTACCTCCGACCGGGGTACGATTACCGGTTTTTATACGATCCTGGTGGATGCCGATGATATGGATGAGCCCGTGGCGGATACCGTCCGGGGGATCCTGGACGGCCACATCGTGCTCTCCCGGCGTCTTGCCCAGGGGTATCACTATCCCGCCCTGGATATCCTGGGCAGCGTTTCCCGGCTTGCTCCGGTGGTATCAGGTCCGGTTACCAATAAGGCCGCGGGGTACATACGGCGGCTCATGGCGGTTTATGCCGAAGCCGAAGACCTCATTAACGTAGGGGCCTACCATTCCGGTTCCAATCCCGCCATCGACGAGGCGATAGCCCAAAAAAAAGCGATTGATGATTTTCTTATCCAGGGGGTCGATGAAAAATCTTCGGTGGTGGAGACCCTTTCGGCATTGGCGGAAATCGCCCATATAGCGATACCGGCGGAAGAGATGACGCTTTATAAAAAATCGTCCCCCGCGGGCGGTATTTTTGCGGAAACGCCCCGGTCTTCCGGTTTCGATATCCTGCCGTAAGGGGATAAGGAAGGGTGAAACGGTTTAGATTTAAGCTGGAAAAAGCCTTGGAACTGCGATCCCGCCGGGAAGGGGAAACGAAAATAGCGCTGGGTAAAGCGGTGGGGGCACTTTCCCTTATTGAACGCAACCTGGAAGCGTTAGCCCAAAAACGGTTCACCGCGGAGGAGGAACGGTTTGCTCCCGCCTATGGAAGGGCGGATATTATGGCCCATGATTTATATATCCGCCGGCTGGAAGAAACTCAAGACCGGCTTTTACAGGAAGCGGCGGCGGCGGAACTCACGGTTGAGGAAGCCCGGGACGAATACCTGGAAGCCTCCCGGGATCGGAAGGTTCTGGATAAACTGAAAGAAAAACGCCGGGGGGAGTACCGTAAGCTCAGGGAAGCTGAGGATATAAAAAACCTGGATGATATTTCCGGGGGTGCTTCGGCCCGGAAGACGACCGTCTCCCCGCCGCGGGCCGGGGGAAAGCGCGGGCCTAATACCCCGGGATAAACCTATCATTAAAACGCATTAAAACAACTCCCTGGTTTGCTTGTTTTAAAACAGCCCGCTGATCTTCCCCGTGCCGTCCACGTCGATTTTCTCCGCGCTGGGCACCTTCGGCAGCCCCGGCATGGTCATAATGTCGCCGGTCAGGGCCACGATGAACCCCGCCCCCGCGCACACTTTCAGGTTCCGGACCGCAAGAGCAAATCCCCTCGGCGCCCCAAGCAGGCTCTGATTGTCGGAAAAACTGTACTGGGTTTTCGCCATGCAGATCGGCAGATTCCCAAAGCCCAATTCCGTAAGCTGTTTTGCCTGCTTTTTTGCGTCACTCGTTAAATCTACCCCCTCGGCGCGGTATATCTTTTGGGCAATGGCAGAAAGTTTATCCTCGATCGATGCATCCGCCGGGTAGAGCTGCGCAAAATGATTCGGCGCCCCGCAGAGCCGGACCGCCTCCTGGGCCAGCGGCTTCGCCCCTTCGCCGCCGCCACTCCATACCTCCGACAGGGCCACGTTGACTCCCAACTCCCGGCACCTCGTTTCGACCAGTTTCAGTTCCGCCCCGGTATCCGCAGGAAAACGGTTGAGGGCGACTACCGCGGGAAGGCCGA
>JAISOO010000093.1 GCA_031275595.1 Spirochaetaceae bacterium
CGTTTTCTGCCGGGGTCATAGTGGTACGTTACCGCATATTTATAATAGGTTCCCTTAATGAGTTTTATGGCGGTGTGAGGTTCTTTGAAAGGCAGTAACCAGGCAGGAAGGCTCATGTGATATCAGGGCAACAGCACTTACTTTTTCGTGATAGAATACGAGATCAAGAAACCTCATGGGGGGGGTAAGGATGGAACTATCAGAAGAAGCGATAAGGCGGATGAAAGAAAGCCATGTGGAGAGACGCCGGACCCGAGGAGACAATGGGGGTATATACGGCATAAGCTGCTAGACCTGCTGGTCATCGGGCCGGTTTCAAAAAGAAACGGTAAAGCCGGCGATGTATAGCTGGATCACGGCCCTCCGTGTAAGGAGAAGCCTTGGACAAATAGGGAAAAGTTTTCCGGGATACGGGGCATAGCCGGTACGGAAAAAAGGCGGCGAGGGGTGGCGGTGGAAACCTATCGGGAGGGCCCCATGGGTTTTCAGCCGCCAGGACCTTAGGACTATTTCCGTACCGGCTATGCCCCGTATCCCGGAAAAAAGCAAATGCTTTTTGCCCTGGCTGGTCCCTCCCTTGATATTTAACGCGGCAAATACTATTAATAGTATATGACCGCCACGCTTTCTCCCTATCGCCTTGGTAAGGCTCGGGATTTGTATAACATCTTTAATGTTTTTAATTCTCTGTCGTGGTCCTTTTTAGCGGGAAACATCATTACCCTCTTTGCCATGCGGCTCAACGCCTCCGCCACCACCCTGGGGCTCCTTAACGCCCTGATCTATGTGGCCTTTTTTTTCCTTCCCATGGGAAAACTCCTGGCAAAGCGTTTCTCCATCATCCGGATCTACAGCAGCGCATGGCTGATCCGGGCAATCGT
Source organism: Spirochaetaceae bacterium (assembly GCA_031275595.1). The sequence goes on from JAISOO010000093.1 coordinate 882, forward strand.
CATGCTCCCCCTGGTTTTTGTGCCCTTTGTGGTTTCCACGGGCCGCCAGGATATAGCCATGGGCATTATCATCCTGGGGGTTTTTGCCTTTAACGCCAGCCGGGGAATAGGCATGATCGGGAACAATCCCGTGTTGAACCTTTTGGCCATAGGTCCCGATCGGGGCAGCTATATGACCCAGATCCAGGTTATTAACAGCGCCGTGGGGATGTTTGCCGGCTTTATCATCGCCATAGTCCTGGGCCGGGAACCGCCCCTCTACCTCTACTCCGCCATCATTCTTTTGGGGATCCTGGGAGGAATTTTCAGCGGGTTCCTGGTGAACCGTCTTCCGGAACCGGAAAAAACCACCGAGAAAGAGCCGGTCAATTTTTTCACTATGCTCCGGGATTCCTTTGCCAAGGCTTCTTTCAGGCGCTTTATCATTATATTGTTTTTAGTCGCCCTGGTATCCGCCATTGCCCGGGCCTTTCTCGTGGTGTACAGCCGGGAGGTGTTCTTTCAGGGGGACGGTATGGTCTCCCTGTATTCGGTTTTCGGGGGCCTCGGGGCCCTGATGGTGGGGCTGGTCATCAAATTCCTCGTGGACCGCATCGGGGTCAAGCCTATCTACCTGGTCTGCACGATTATTGGGCTGGCGGGGATGATTCCCATCGTTTTTTTTCCCCAGGGAGCGGTGGAAAACCTCTCCACGGTGATCCTTTTCCTGGCTTTTCTCCATTTTATCGTGAATTTTGGGTTTCTGGGCGACGAGGGAATAGCCCAGACCTATTTTTTGGCCCTGGTTCCGGCGAAGTACATGCTGGACATGGGAATTGTATACTTTTTCGTTTTCGGCGTTGCCGGGGCGGGGGGGTCTTTCCTGGCAGGCTTGTTTCTGGACATTTTTTCGTTTTTGGGGATCCCTGTGTTTATTTCATTTAAAATTCTGTATATCATCCTCATCGGCATTACCATTTTGATCCTGTTCATGCAAAAAAGCCTTACGGCCCTGGGGTCCCTTCCCTTTAAAGGCGCCATAGAGGTGATGTTTTCCTTCCGGGACCTCCGGGCCATTACCCTGCTGGACAAACTTAATAAAACCAACGATGAGGAGGAGGAAGAGGCCCTCCTGGGGGCCCTGCATGATACCCCTTCCCAATTGTCCATAAAGGGGCTCCTGGACCGGGCGAAATCCCCCCGGCTCTCCACCCGCAGCGAATCCTTGCGGGCCCTGGAAACCCTGGATACCTTAAGCGCAGAGGCGGAAAAGGCCCTGATCAACGATACCGTCAACAACCCCTATACCACCGCCTATATTTCCGCCCGGATCCTGGGGGAGCACCGGGTTTATGCCGCTATCCCCGTCCTGAGGGAATTAGCCGCTTCCCAGGATTATATGCTGGCCGGGGAAGCGATCATTGCCCTGGCAAAGCTCAAGGACGAAGCCTTCCGTCCCGCAATAGAACGGTTAATCCTTCAAACAGAAAACCCCCGGCTTAAAATCATGGGGGTGGAGGCCTTTGGGCTCTACGGCGCTCCCAATTCCCTTTCGATACTTCTGGACATCCTCAAGGAAACCAATCCCCCCCCCTATCTCCGGGATGAGGTGATCCTCGCCATGGCGAGTATCCTTAAGGTGCAGAACCACTTTTACCCCCTGCTGCTCCGTTTTTTGGAAGACGAATCCCAGCTTGCCACCCTTTGTACGGACGAAGCGGAATCGGCCTTTGAATATTATACCTCCACCCAGGGACATAAGCTCAAGCCGCGAAAAAAATCCGAAAAGGCCCGCTTGCATAATCAGGCCCAGGGCTTGGCCGCCGCTATTTCGGTCTATGCCGGGGAATTAAACGGGGTTCCCCTCTCCCGGTGGATCATGGAGCTTCCCGATAACCTCTGCGATCCCATATCCCAACTGGTGATGTCCGAGGCGGTTCTGGACGATGAGCTTAACGCCTATGGCCGCCTGCGGCTTTTGGCGTCCCTCTGGACCGCCCGGAAACTGCGGCAGTGGGCAAAGGAGTGGTAAATTTTATGAAAAACAGCAGGATGGAACTGACGATAATAACCCGGGGTAATCCCCTGTTTCGGACGCTGTTGTTCTGCGCGGCCTGTTTGTCCGGTCTCCTGTTCGGCTCCTGCGACAGACATCTGGGCTGGGGGGTGCTGCTATGGGCGGCGGCAGATCCGGTGGTACCTTCGGGAACCATCCTGCCGGTCTACATTCGGTCCAATTTGAACCAGGTTTGGGTGGCGGGCATTCCCGATGAATACCGGACCGGGGATCAGGGGAATAAATTTGAAATTCCCCTCTGGCAGCTTGAATTCCGGAAAACAAAAAGCGCCGCCCGGAAATACGCGGCAGCCTTTTCTGAATACGCCGCAACCTATGCAGAAATCTTGCAGGACGGGCTGCCTGTCCGGGACACTCCGGACAACAACGCCCGGCGGGTATACCGCCTTAAATTAGGCCAGATAATCAAGATTCTCTCCCGGGAAGAGGGGACCCCCGCGATCAGTACCACCGGGGAACCCCTTCCCGGCGACTGGTTCCGGGTCCTTACCGAAGACGGTACCACCGGGTACTGTTTTTCCTACCGGCTTAAACTTTTTGAACACACCGGGGGGCCCCTGGCCGCCACCCCGGATGCGGCGGAAGATATCCCGGACCCGGAACTGGAATATATTTTGTCCAAAATCTGGTCTCCCGAATACTACCTTACCATGATTTCGGAGAAAAAGGTAAACATCGAAGAGTTTGCGAAGGCGTGGCAATTCCTGCCCGGCCAGGAAACGGGTATCGCCCGGATATACCACCCCGATGTGGACAGGACCTTCTCCTATTCCGGCATCCGGCGTACCGGGAACCGCTCCTGGCGTTTTGACGGGGCTTCCCTCCAGATGAGCCTCCAGACGGACACGACCCTGGTGGTGCAGTACAGCGAGAACAGGGGCGCCCTCCAGACCCTGCTTTTTGTGGCTTTACCCTCGGAGGTACCGGATATTATCACCCAGGAACTGGGCCGCCGGGACGCCCTCTTCGAGATCCTCTATATCCAAGGGCCCCATTACACCAGTACCAATTACGGGAGCCTTACCCTGGGCGCCAAGGGGACCTTTACGTGGTCGGATTACGATCTCCTCATCCCCGAGGTAATTCCCTCCGCCGCTTTGGGAAACGGGACCGTGGACATGGGGCTTTTCCTGGACCTTTCCCTGACGGACCGGTACGATGGGGCCCTGTCCTTCCGTTTCAGCGGCGCCGGGGGCCCCGCTGCCAATTTTTTATATACCCTGGAGGCTCAGGGGCTCCGGTTGGAATATGCGCCCCCGGGTAATCTGGCGGAATCCACCGTGATCCGCCGGGCGGTTTCGCCGATTATCATCTATTTTTATAAAACGGAAAGCTGAGCTATGGGTTTTATCCAGGTTACCAAAACCTCCCTTGCCTTCGGCGACCGGGATATCCTCAAGGATATCACCATCCATCTGGCGGCGGGATCCAAGGCCGCCCTGACCGGGGCCAATGGGTCGGGAAAGTCCACCCTGATGAAGATCATCGCCGGAAAACTTCCCGCCGACTCGGGGGAACGGGCGCTCCAAAAATCAAGCCGGGTCTCCTACCTTCCCCAATCGGGAATTATCCACCGGGGCCGGACCCTTCGGGAGGAGGCGGAAACCGCCTATACCCCGGCGTTTTCCATGCTGGCGGAGATGGAAAACCTTGGCCGGGCTCTGGAAAACGCCGTCAGGGACGATGGAAAAACCGCCGCCCTGCTGGAAGAACATCAGCGCCTCCAGGAAGGGGTGGAAGATTCCGGCTATTATCAGCGGGATCAACACATCGCCACGGTATTAACCGGCCTGGGATTTTCCCTCGCCGATCTGGACCGGCAGGCGGAGGAATTTTCCGGGGGCTGGCAGATGCGGATAGCCCTGGCCAAGGTGCTGCTGGAAAGGGCCGACATCCTGCTCCTGGACGAACCCACCAATTATCTGGACATCGAGGCCCGTTCCTGGCTTGAGGGGTGGCTCCGGGATTTTTCCGGGGGATACCTGATGGTATCCCATGACCGCTACTTTTTGGATGTGACGGTAACCGAGGTTTACGAACTCTTCCAGGGAAACCTCACCCGGTACGCGGGGAATTACACCGCCTATGAGGGGATCCGCCGGATCGAACTGGAAAGCCTGATGGCCCGGTACAAGGCCCAGCAGGAAGAAATCGCCAAGACCGAGGCCCTCATCCGCCGGTTCCGCTACAAGGCCAGCAAGGCGGCCTTTGCCCAGGAACTTATCAAGCGGCTGGATAAAATGGAACGGATCAATATCCCCGAATCCTTCAAGAAGATCAGCATCGCCTTTCCGCCACCCCCCCACACGGGGCGTATCGCCCTTGTGGTGGAGGGTTTGGGGAAAAGCTACGGCAGCCGCCGGGTTTTGAGCGGCCTGGACCTGACCCTGGAATCCGGGGAAAAGTTGGCGGCGGTGGGCCCCAACGGCGCGGGAAAAACCACCCTGCTGCGGATCCTCGCCGGCGAGGATCCGAATTTTACGGGGCGCCTCCAATACGGCACGGGTATACGAGCGGGGTATTTTTCCCAGGATGCAGCGGAAGCTATGACCGGGTCCGAAAAGGTCCTGGAATTTATGGAGGCGGAGGCCCCCACGGCGCTTATTCCCAAGGTGCGGGATATGCTGGGGAGTTTTCTTTTCAGGGGGGACGATGTGTACAAGAGCATTTCGGTCCTCTCCGGCGGGGAAAAAAGCCGGCTGGCCCTCCTTAAAATGCTCCTGAAACCCATGAACCTCCTCATCCTGGACGAACCCACCAACCACTTGGATCTCTATTCCAAGGATATACTCATGGATACGTTAAAAAAATTTTCCGGAACCATTATCTTTGTTTCCCATGACCGGGCCTTTATGGAAGCCCTCTCTACCAAAACGCTGGAACTCTCCCCCGGAGGTTCCGGGCCCCCCCGGCTTTTTTATGGGAACTACGCTTATTACCTGGACCGCCTGGCCCGGGAGGCCCGGGGGGAAATACCGGGAGCGGGGCTTCCGCCGGAACATCCCGCCGGAATCCAGGCAGGCCCCTCCGGCGTCCGGGAAACCGCCGGGGGAAATCCCCGGGGCATCCTGATCAAGGCGCCCACCGCGGCGGAACAGCGGGAGGCGGCAAAACAGCGCCAGACCCGGCTCCGCAGGCTGGAGCGGGAGGAGGCGGAGATCCTCAAACAGCTGGCGGAACTGGATGCGGAAAAGGCCCGCCTGGAAGCGGAACTCGCCCGGCCCGAGATCTATTCCAACGGGGAAAAGGTCCGGGGAATACAGGTAAAACTCCGGGAAACCGCCGCCGGAATTGAAACTATAACCCGGGAGTGGGAAGAAAAGGTCCGGGAGATAGAAAGCTGGAAGCAGGGATAAAGGAGGCCATTGATTCAGGAATTTCGTATCCCGGTTATATCCCCATACTAAACAACCACCGCCTAAAGGCGGTGGGTTTTTTAGCGGCTGAAAGCCGCCTTGAGGCTAAAGCCTCCTAAAACGACCTTTTGCTAAAGCAATCTAAAGTTTACGACTGAAACTC
>JAISOO010000053.1 GCA_031275595.1 Spirochaetaceae bacterium
CTACCAAAAGACCGAATATACCCCAGGATCCGCTTTTTCCCCTAAAAATCCGCGATGAAGGCCAGAAAATAGTCCGGCAGCGGGGCTTCGACCTCCAGGGGGAAACCGCAGAGGGACGCGGGTATACGCAGCCGGGAGGCATGGAGGAGCAGCCGTTTAAGGCCCCGCTCTTTACGGAGCCGCTTATTCAGGGCAAAATTCCCGTATTTGTCATCCCCCAGGATGGGGTTTCCTATATGGGAAAGGTGCCGGCGGATCTGGTGCATCCGGCCGGTCCCCAGCTCCAGTTCCAGGAGGGAGAACTCCCCCGTACCCGAAATACGGGTATACCGGGTCAGGGCCGCCTTGGTTTCCCCCCGAATCGTAAGATCCGCCTCGATAATCCCCGATTCGGGCCGGGGATGGCCGGCGCATACCCCCAGGTAGCGCTTCTCTACGGCCCCCTTTCCCGTCCCCTTTCCGCCGGCAAACAGGGCGGAAAACAAAGCCGCGGCTTCCCGGTTTTTGGCCGCCAGAATAATCCCCGAAGTGTCCTTATCCAGACGGTGTACCAGAAGCGGCCGGGGGCTCCATTCTTCGGCTAAAAGGGCGTCCAGGGAAGCCCCTACCCCTTCCCCGCCCTGGACAGGGAGGCCCGCGGGTTTATTCAGAACGATGCACCGGTCATCCTCATAAAGTACCGTAATATGCTTCAAAACGAATCCCCATCTGGTCGATGATAATAGCATGAAACTAAAAAAATATCCGGCCCCCCGGGGCCGGTTTCTCCTTCGCAGGGTACTTTTCCTCTGTTTTTTTTGTATCTCCCCCCTCCTGTCCGGGGCTCCCCTTTTTTCCCCCACCTGGGGGTTCCGGATCGATCTTCCCGAGGGGTATGAATACCTTGAGGGAGACGGGAAGGACCGGTTTTCCTTCCGTTCCCCCCAGGGGGCCGCCCTGGATCTAGTGGTATATACCGGCCAGGCCCGGAGCAACCCGGCCTATGCTTCGGCGGGGGCCGTTTTGCGGGATGTGGAAAGGCGACTCAAGAGTACCGGCGAGATTAACCTCTTTGACTATAGAAACAAAGAGGCGGCCCTGATGGACCTGTCCTTTCCGGCCCCCCAGGGGCCCCGCGAGGGCTGGGGGCTTTGTATTGAGCTTGAGGGAAAAGCGGGAGAACCAAAGCCGCTGCTGCTGGCCCTGGCCTACGGACCGGCAGAAGCCCCGGGGCTCCGGAGCTTCCACTTCTCGGCCCTGGATTCCATAGCCCCCGCGGAAGCGGACCGGCGGGTCCCCGGTCCGGTTACGGAATTCGCCTATCCCCGGGGGGAACGGAAGGAGGGGTCCCTGGCAGTGCCGGGGGGAACCAGTCTCCGGGTCCCTGTCTATGAACATGACGCGGAGGCCGCCCAGGCCCTGGTGGATCGGGAATTTGCGGTCCTCCGGGCCTATACGGATTCCCCCCTTTGGAAAGAGGCCTGGACCCGTTTTTACCGGGCCATCTACCGGGACTCCTTTGACCGCCTGGCGGAGGCGGCCTTTGTCCTGGAACGGCACTGGAACCGGTCCCCGCAGCAGGGGGAAGCCCCGGAAGACCCCGCGGGCCGCCGGCGGGAGCTTGCGGAGAGGGCCCTGGAATGGGTCCAGGGCTTTACCTATGAGCGGGACCTGATGGGCAGCGATTTTGTAAATCTGATAAGCGCCGCCCTGGAGGGCCGGGGAGACTGCGACAGCCGCGCCCTGCTCTGGGCCATAGTCCTGGAACAGGCCAATATCCCCGCGGCGATCATGGTGTCCCGGGAATACGGCCACGCCATGGGGCTGGCGGATATAGCCGGAACGGGGGCGCGGTTCGACTGGGAAGGCACGAAGTGGCTCGTCGCGGAAACCACCGCCGCCGTTTCCCTGGGGCTCATCGGCGAAAATTCCGCCGATCCCTCACGCTGGCTGGGGATCACCTTTTTTTAGGGTGAAATGAAGAGAGAGTGAAGGGCCTACTTGTCTACCAGAAGGGTATACACCTCTTGGGGCGTCTTCGCGGCCAGGAGGGCCTTTTGGAGGCTCCGGTTTTTTAAGCGGGCGCTGAAAAAGGAAAGGGTTTGAAGATAATAGGCGTGCTGATTATAGGCCGCGGCAATCATAAAGATGATCCGTACGGGTTCATCATCCATGGGCTGGAAATCGGTAATCCCGGTTTGACTTAAACCCACGGATATGACTAAATCGGTAACCGAGGAAAGCCGGACATGGGGAATGGCAATCCCCCGGCCGATGGTGGTACTCATCAGCTCTTCCCGTTTCAGTATCTCCGCCGCCAATTCCTGGCGGTTTTTTACCTGGGGGGCATTGGCAAGATTATCCGCCAGGGCCAAAAGGACATCCCTTTTAGCGGAATAATCGAGGAATATGATTCTATCCGGCGAAATAAGGGTTTCAACCTGGATCGTCCCTATCCGGGGGGGCATGCTGTGCAGGGAAAGCCGGTCGTTTACCCATTTTTCTATATCCGACTTTTTAAAGCGCCATACGGTGCCGATTTTCCCGGAGGGGATCTCCCCTTTTTGGGCCCAGTCGTAGACGGTCCGTTCAGAAACCCGCAGATACTTCGCAACTTCATCCAGCGTTAGAATATCATCATCAATCATTTGTTATATTCTGTACTATACCGCAGGATATGTCAAGTGAGGACATTAAATGCACAGTAATTCCACATTTAAACAAAAAAAATGGCCTGGGCAGAACATCTGAAAACGGGACCGCTTGCCCCTCCGCTTAATCGGTGACAAGTTGGCTTTCCAGGGCGCCTTGTTTTTTCAGGCTAAAGATGTATTCGGCGTACCTTTTGTCTTCCACCGCAATATGGGTCAGGATCCAGTCCTTCAGGTACCGGACAAAGACGTTGGGGACGAATTTTTTACCCGCTTCGAAGCTTTTAACATCCTCAAATATTTTCTTTACAAAACTCTCGTGTGCCCTTTTATGCTCGATAATATCGGGATATCTGACATTTTCCAGGATCTTTTCTTCCGCCGCAAAATGATACTTTACATAATCCACCGTACCGTGTATGGCCTGCAAAAAATAAGCCCTGGCCGCCTCATCCCCCGCCAGACAAGCCTCGTAGAGGGCATTGGTCATATTGACCAGTTCTTTATGCTGCTCATCAACCAGCGGGATCCCCACCGAATACCGGTCATCCCATTCAACAAGAATCTTTTCTTCCATAAAAACCTTCCTTTCTTAGCGGCCCGCCATGGATTTATACAAAAAATTGATACTAAACCCCCTGGCTAAAACCACGTTCTAGTATAATACATGTTTTTGTAAAAAAATGTAAATTAGGGGGCGCCCCCAGGGTATGCATTGTCAATGGATCGAATTGCGTCTATCAAACCTGTTTTCGGTCAAATTCCGAAGGGAAAAGGCGTTTTTTATGATTTTATCCGATAAAAGAAGCCAAATTCCCTCCAAAACTTAATTTTCTATTCCTAGATTTTGATCCCTTGCATAGAAATTCAAAAACCAGGTATGATGGGACCGGTACGGATGAAACCACAGGGGGGGATATGAAAAAACGGCAGCCCAGCGCCGGGCATGCCCGGCAGGCTAAACTTGTTTTAGAGGACGGTTCTGAATTTTCAGGCTGGTCCTTCGGCAAAGCACGGTCCCAGGCGGGGGAAGTGGTCTTTACCACCGGGATGACCGGCTATCCCCAGTCCCTGACGGA
>JAISOO010000078.1 GCA_031275595.1 Spirochaetaceae bacterium
CTTGGTCATAGCTTGTATTTCCTTGTGGTATATAGATTTACGGTAATTTCGTTATACCACCTGCAAGGGTAAAATACAAGCTATTTTGTTTTTCTTTCATTTAAACCGGACAGCAGTGACCCAACACTATAGCATGCTTTTTCTACTTGTCAATGTTATTTATATACGATTCCTTAGTGCGTGGGTATATCAAAGACTGGATATGGTTTGCGGTGGTCATGGTCTAATTCGGGATTGTGGGCCTCAAAGTTATTTCAAGGTGGAAACCGAATGAATAAGTTTTGGAAAGGGGTAATCACCGGGGCGGCGGCTATGCTGGTTCTGGTGGCGGTAGTTTTAATATTGCGGTTCTTCCATGAGCGGGACCGGAAAATCTATAAGTACATGGAGGCGCAGAATGAAATACAGACCATGCAGGAGGATATTAACAATCGTTCTCCTGATGAGTTTTTGGAAGATACCGCTGTTCGGGGAGCCGCCGATAACGCAGACGCAGAATTCAAACGGAAGCGGGACGAGGCAATACAGCGAATCAGAGGTGGATAAGCTGATTGAGGATTTGACCGGGGCGGCACATGAGGCGATAGAACAGGCGGCCTCCCCCGCGCAAGGGGGTTCTTGAAGCGGCGCGGGCCGCGGCCCTAGCTTCTCTGGAACGGGAAGCGGCGGCTATCCGGGAAGCGCAACGATTACAGGGGGAAAACAGCCGGTTGAAACAGAGCCGGGTAAAAACGGCGATTGTAACAGGGACAATTTCAAGATAGAGGGAGGAGAGGGATAAAGGAACGAATTTCAATTGCAAGCTTTAGATTGCTTTAGCAAAAGGACATTTCAGGAGGCTTTAGCCTCAAGGCGGCTTTCAGCCGCTACAAGACCCACCGCCTTTAGGCGGTGGTTGTTTATTTCGGCATGGCGATGATGGATTGCAGTTCCGGGTTTTTGGCCAGTTCCTCCCGGAGCCCTGCGGCCCGGCCCTTATTCACGTAGTCCCTGCTTTGAAAGGAATAGGTGAATTTGGTATGCACATCGTAGGTCCCCGCCATTAGGGCGTGGGCGTCTTCGGTCATCACCAATTCTTCGTCCGTGGGGATGATGTAGATCGGGATCCGGGAATTATCCGCGGAGATAATGGTCTCCGTATTCCGGGTATGGGCCAGTTCGTTTTTGCGGGGATCGTAGACGATGCCGGTCCCCTCAAGGCCCTCGAGGATCTTTTTCCGCATAAAGGCGGCGAATTCCCCCACCCCCGCGGTAAAGACCAGGGCATCCACCCGGCCGAGAACCGCCTGATAGGCCCCGATATACTTTTTGACCCGGTGGGCTTCCATATCCTGGGCCAGCTTTGCCCGGGCATCCCCCTTCAGGACCGCCGCCTGGATGTCCCGGCGGTCAGCGTATTGGCCGGTGATACCCAAAAGCCCGGACTTTTTGTTCAGGGCGTTCTCCATTTCCGCGGCGCTCATACCGGTCTTCCGCATCACATAGAAGGGCATGGCCATGTCGGCATCCCCGGAACGGGTTCCCATCACGAGCCCTTCCAGGGGAGTAATCCCCATGCTGGTCTCGAAGGAACAGCCGTCTTTGACCGCGTTGATGGAAGAGCCGTTCCCCAGGTGGGCGATGATAAGGTTGGTCTTGAAGGGATCCTTCCCCAGGAGTACCGCGGCCCGCTTGGCGGTATAGAGGAAGCTGGTTCCGTGGAAGCCGTAGCGCCGGACCGAAAACTTCTCGTACCATTCGTAGGGCACCGCATAGAGAAAGGAAGCGGGCGGCATGGTCTGGTGCCAGGCGGTATCCATCACCGCACAGTGGGGTACGGCGGGGAGGACCTTTTTCGCTGCCTCAATACCCATGATGTTGGCGGGGTTGTGAAGGGGGCCCAGATCCTTCACCTCGTTAAAGGCCGCCATGGCCGCATCATCCACGATAACCGATTTGGTGAATTTGTCCCCCCCATGGAGCACCCGGTGTCCCACGGCCTTGATCACCGCCATATCCCTGATAACCCCGTATTCCGGGTCGGTGAGGGTTTTGATGATAAGGTCCACCGCATCCGTATGGGTGGGACAGTCGTGTTTAACCGTATACTCTTTCCTGCCCTTTGCCTTGTGGGATATAAAGGAATCCCCCAGGGTAACCCGTTCAACGATCCCTACCGCCAGGATATCCTTCGCCTCCCAATCATAAACCTGGTATTTTGCGGAGGATGATCCGCAGTTCAGCGTCAAAATAACCATTACCTCACCTCGATATAAAATTTTAGCTGTCTTTAGTATAACAGATTACAACAGTTCTGTCCTGCCCGCGGCTCGAATTTTTTCCACAATTTCCCGGACCCCCTGGGTTTTCCCCTTTTGGGATATGAGCACCGACGGAGGGCCGCCGTCTTTTCCCGACCGGACCACCACGATAAGGTCCTTGACCCCGCAGAGGGCAACCGGAATATCGGCGTCCACAAAACACCCCGCCGCATCGGAAGCATACACCTCCCCCGTCCCGGCAGGGGCTAGGGTGGCGTATTCGTCCCAGCTCCCCACATCCAGCCACTCAAAATCCGCCGCCATCATTACGGTGCGGGTACATTTCTCGGCTTCAGCGTAATCAAAGGAGACGCTTGGTACCTCCCCGTAGGCTTCTTTAAGCCCCGGCCAGTCCCGCAACACCCGGATGCCACCCTCGACGGCCGCTTTACCCGGGGGGCAAAGCCGGTCAAAGGGACGGAACAATTCCGGGGCGTTCCGCCGGAATTCGTCGATAATAAAACGGGAAGAAAAGGCGAACATCCCCGAATTCCAGTAAAAGCCTCCGGCGGCGAGGAAGGCCTCCGCGGTTTCCCGGTCCGGCTTTTCCCGGAACGAATTCACCCGGTATGCCCGGGGCTGTCCCGGTTGTCCGGCAAGGCCGGACAAAGGCTCCGCGGTTTCGATATACCCGTAGCCCGTGGCGGGGCCGGCGGGGAAGATACCGAAAACCACCAAAAACCCCTGCCGGGCATAGGCCGCCGCCGCCAGCGCGTCCCCGGTAAAGGCTGGCAGGGGACGGATGAGGTGGTCGCTGGTCAGGACCAGGATGGTCCGTTCTTCTCCGGAGGAGCCTTGGGCATAGAGGGCACCGCAGATAACGGCGGGGGCGGTATTTTTAGCCAGGGGCTCGGGAATTACCACCAGACGGTTCCGGTCCTTTTCGCCGAGCCCGGCGCAGACTCCGGTGATATGGGGCACATGGCCTTCCCCGGCGATGACCATAACCCGGCCTTCCCCGCCGGTAACAGCCAGCGCCCGGTCCAGGGCGGCGTTAAAAAAGGTGGCGTTCCCCGGGGCGGATAAAAACTGCTTGGGCCGCTTGGAATTACTGGCGGGCCAAAGCCTGGTTCCGGAACCCCCGGCCATGATAATACAATCGGTAAACATGGTATAAGTATAGTCCTATGAGCCGGCATGTGCTATATGGGGGCCGGCAATGCTCAGTTTAAAATAACCATGAAGACTGAGGCTTTCCCAAAACTTCAGTTTTTGGGAAAGCAACCTTAGAATTATGGGAAAAAGCGGGCTTTAGACCGCTTTTTCAAGAGCATTTCCTAAAACCAACCGGGTTTTGGGAAATGCTCGACTTTCAAATGAAAAAATCGGGTCTGTTCGGGCGGTTGTGGTTCAATTCTTCCTTTGTCCTGTATATATGCCCCTGTCCCGCGGGGACTGGTTTTTGGCTCTCTTTTATGATAGGATGAGACCGTGAAAGTCTCCAAGGTGCGGATACAATACGGGGAGTGTTGGAACAAGCTCACGGGGGAGGAGGTCTTCAATGGCAAAAAATTACCGGGCCGAGCTGGTGGGGGTCTTTGGCTGTCCGGTGGATGAAAACCCGACCGGGGTCGTGGAGGAAGCCGCCTTTGCCGCCCTGGGCCTCAATTACCGGTACCTTACCATTAGGGTAGCGCCGGATGACCTGGAAGACGCGGTGAAAGGGATCCGGGCCTTTAATATGCGGGGAATTAATCTGACCATTCCCTATAAGGTAGCGGTCCTGAGCTATCTTGATACCCTGACCAAGGCGGCGGAGATCATCGGGGCGGTGAACACCGTGATAAACGATCAGGGGAAACTCACCGGGGAAAACACCGACGGCAAGGGCTATCTCATCTCGTTGGCCAAGGCCGGGGTGCCGATTCAGGGGAAACACCTTACCGTATTAGGCGCCGGAGGAGCGGCCCGGGCCATCGCTGTGGAGAGCGCCCTGGCGGGGGCCGGTCGGGTCACCATAATCAACCGGGATGTCCGGCGGGGAGCGGAATTGGCCGCGCTGATCCATACCAGGACCGGGGTAAGGGCGGATTATGTCCCCTGGGATCGGGTTTTTTCCATACCCCAGGATACGGATATTTTGACCAATGCCACCTCAGTCGGGTTATTTCCCCATACCAATGAAAAACCGGATGTCAACTATGATTCCCTCAGGGCCGGCATGGTGGTTACCGATGTTATCTTTAACGATCCCAATTCCCTGTTTCTGGGAGAGGCAAAAAAACGGGGGGCGCTGACCATTGACGGCCTCGGTATGCTGGTGAACCAGGGGGCGCTGAACTTTAAACTTTGGACCGGACAGGAAGCGCCCGTGGAGGTCATGGAAAGGGCCCTTAAAAAAGAATTCAGTTAAGAACCGGCGGTCCAGCAGTTTGTTGCGCTTCAGCGCAAAATCGTATAAAAATTCACAAAAGTGAATTTTTATACCCTACAAACTGCATAAAGGAGCCCGATAATCGAGGATTTTTTGCATATCTATGCAAAA
>JAISOO010000101.1 GCA_031275595.1 Spirochaetaceae bacterium
CGCCGCCTTTACTCGTTAGGCCGCCCTTGACCCACTTCACTCTCAACTCCCCACACTTCACACTTTCTTCACATGGTTTTTCTCCCCCGTACCGGCAATTCCTCCGGGAATATCCCGAATACACGACCCTGCCGCGTGGTTGTTGATTATTGTCCCCATAGCGCATGAGCGGGTAGAGGTTTGCCCCCTTAAAGAGCCCCCGGGTTAACCTCCCGTCATCAAGTTCCCTTGCGCTCACCAAATTTGACAGATAAAAAACTCAGAACTTTTCATGTTTTTTGATGATTTCATCTATTTCATCCATAACTTTCTGTTTGATCACGGTTAACTCCTGAACTATCGCGTTGTTTTCTGCCTGTCCCGGCCCGTCCACCGGGTGTTCCGGAAACAGTTCCTAAGTCCAGGCCCGTTCGGCCTCCCCTATCACCCGCATAATTTCTTCCCGGGAAGCCCGCCCCTGCATCAGGGAACGAAAACTATCCTGTTGGCAGAAAAAGTTAATCTTCGAAAGGGTGTCCAAATGCAGTTTTGCCGAGGCGGAAACAATCAATATCATCGTATGAACCGCCTCGCCGTCCAGGGCCTTCCAATCCACCGGCTGTTTAAGAAAGGCGATGCTCACAAACTGCGCCTGGGGATCGGTAAGCAGGGGGTTCCGGGGATGGGGCAGGGCAATGCCATGCCCAACGGTGGTGGGCATCAGGGCCTCCCGTTCAAGGACCGCATCCAGGAGCAGCTTTTTATCCGCAAAAACCGGCGGTGAAATAAGGCCGGTTAAATTCGTAAGGACTTCTTTAGGCATGGTTCCGGGGACATCATAAAACACCCCGCCCCTTTTAATCAGGGCCACAAGCTCTTCGGCCCCATTTTTTTTCATGTTCTTTCTCCTGTATCGTTGAACCTGGGCAACAGGCTGCTAGAAATCCATTTTAATAGGTCCCGGTTCCTGGTTTTTTTGATATACCTCGGAAGCTAATCTGCGGTTATGGGCCTCCATGTCAAACAGATCGGGATCAAAATCCTGACCCAGCTCATGCAAAGCCCTCTGCCGTTCCGTATCGCTTCCCCCCGCCAGGGCCGATATGAAACGCCGAAACCGCAGGGGGCCGTCCATGCCTTCGGGGGGGGCGGCCCCGGCGCCGGCAACACACCGGACCAGTTCCCCCGGGGCAGCGTCATGCCGGGAGAGGATCGTAACCCTTAGGGTCCACCGGCTTCCATATTCATAGAGCAGGGCCTGGGTACCCCGGCCCGGCAGTTCCCCCAGAAGGGTGCCGGGGCTTAGGGCTTTATCCTCCGCTAAGGTCCGGGCGGCCCTTTCCGGAATAAACCGGTAGTCATACATACCATTCCAGTCAAAAAGGATCCGGATGACCCTATGGAGTTCCTCAAGGCTGTAGGTCCCGGGGAGAATAACCCGGCGCCATACTTCGGTTCCCCCAAGGCTTATCTGGACGGTCCGCCATTCCCCCTCTTCCGATGTTTCGCCGTTGAATTTTACCACCGAAATATTATTCCGGCGAAAACTGGCCAGGGCTTCTTCAATCAGTTCCTTCATATCTTCATAGGCTTCGATCATGCTGTCCAGGGAATTGTCCATGGCTTCCAGTTCCGCCGCCGGGGGGGCCTCGTCCGCATCCATATCTTCCAGTACCCCCGCCGCGTGATCCTGAATCTGGGAAAGGATAATATAGGTATGTTTGGGCAGCCAGGAAATATCAATATCGCCCTTATGCAGCCGGGCGATTAGATCGATAACCGCGGTATGCAGTTCTCCCATCCGCTGACGGATGGGCCCCATGGCGCTGTCCGAAAAAAGAGAATAGGAACCGCTGAATTCCGCAAAGACCTCCCCCACATAATGGGCCAGATAATTCCAGCTATACTCATCCATCATAACTGAGGGGGGAACGATACGCTCGATAAGGCGGGGAAGATCCGCATCATTACGAAAAAGCGCGTCCCGGACATAGGACTGTACCACGTATTCAGAGATGGGGATTCCCCATTGACTAAGGAGCTTTTCGAGGGGGGTCTGATCAAAGGGGACCTGTGTGTTGCCCGGATTTTTCCGATCCGGGATTTCTTTACCCGCATACCAGAACCGGGTCTCTATGCCGTAGGCCACGGTTTCAATACGATCCGTCCGCTCGTAGAGGAACTCCTCCAGGGCGTAGGCGGGGACTTCCCGCATCCGCTTCCCGCCGTACCAATAGGCATGGGCGATCTGCTCCTCCGTGGACATGCCGGGTCCCAGGAAGCTAAAGGAATCCTCAAATCCCCCTTCGGCGGCCTCGAACCAGGAAAACAAATCGGCCTGGCTCCACTCATCCTTCCCCACCCGGACAAGCTCAAATTCCCCCTTCTTCCAGTCCATGGTCCGGGCCACAAAACGATCCCCCGGCACAAAGGATGTTTCCCGGTATATATTCCGCATATCCAGGGTTTGGATGGAAACATCCGGCGGATCATCATAGGGATCACTGTTAAAGGCGGTTTCATTTTCCGGGTTATCCCTGGCTACGTATTGGGGGGCATACTCCTCCCCAAAAATGGTATAATATGGATAGAATTCATCCGGCGGCCCCTCGGTGGTGGTATAGGGGATGGAACTCCCCTTCCAGTAAAAGGAGTATTCCTGGGGAAGCAGGGCCGGATTGGCAAAGGGAATACAGCGGTGGCCGGGAATGAGGATGCCGTTGAGCAGTTCCGAACGGGTTGGGCTGATGACAAAGCGGACGGGTTCAAAACAGCCGCGCCGGGAAACCCATTGGTTCTTCCCCAAACGGAAGGCCACATTCTGGGAATCAATAAAGGATGCGATCTCCCCGGCCAGATGCGCG
Source organism: Spirochaetaceae bacterium (assembly GCA_031275595.1). The sequence goes on from JAISOO010000101.1 coordinate 2,844, forward strand.
TTTTTAGAAAAATCCACCATTCGGACAAAAACCATCACGTCTTCCAGGGTAAAGGGCTCCGTAATATTTTCGAGAAAATCGTAAAGGGCGTCTTCTTGGTTTTCAGTCATTTCTACCTCTACTATGGACTGAAAGGGGAGTATATATCAAGGGGAAACACCCGGAGCCCTTGTGGAAGGATGTTGTGTGTTATTTTAACACAGGTAAAAAGGCTATTTTGATACATATGTGTATTTTTGATGCGGTATTGATTTTTCGGAGATTACCGGCACCCCAAAAGGAGCCGGGGATATGACACTCCG
>JAISOO010000103.1 GCA_031275595.1 Spirochaetaceae bacterium
TTTTGCATATATATGCAAAAAATCCTCGATTATCGGGCTCCTTTATGCAGTTTGTAGGGTATAAAAATTCACTTTTGTGAATTTTTATACGATTTTGCGCTGAAGCGCAACAAACTGCTGGTGAGCTGATACTCGTATTCAAATTGGAGGACCTGCCGGTAATCCAGGAGGCCCGCCTGTATAGCCTGGAAGAAGGCGGGGTGCCAGTGGATTTTTTCCGGGGGAGCCGTGTTTTTTTGCGGGTCATCCATGGAGGGCCTCCGCAGTTACTATAGGGGAAATGACCGCCTGCGTTCAAGGGCCGGAGCAGGGGCATTTTTTTCGTACCGCTTTAACGGTATACGGGACATATCCAGGACAAGGATATTTTTGTCCCGGGCAGGTCCCGTTCATCCTACATTATTGTAAGAATTAATCCAATAACTACATTTTTGTAGCTTATGCTGAATGGCCCTATGTCCGGTTTTTTCCCGGCGGCGTAATTCTTTGTACCACATATAGCGAGCCTTTCCCAAAACCCGGTTGGTTTTGGGAAAGGCTCTTGAAAAAACGGTCTAGAGACCGTTTTTTCCCATAAATCCAAGGCTGCTTTCCCAAAAACTGAAGTTTTGGGAAAGCCTCTCGTTATATTCTATTCTTTTTTTCCCAAAAACAGGGGGCTTGGCATGGATATTGCTAGTAATATTTAAACCGGCTGAGCATTTCCCAAAACTCGGTTGGTTTTGGGGAATGTTTGCGAAAAAGCGGTCCAAGGCCCGCTTTTTCATGTATATCTAAGGCTGCTGTCCCCAAAACTGAGGTTTTGGGAAGGCCCCGGGCTTTATTTTTTTTATTTACGGAGGATTTATGAGCATTGTTGATTTTTCCAAGACCCCGGTAGCCGAATTCTACGGCGCCAATAGTTTTTCCAACGCCCTGATGAGGGAGCGGCTGCCCAAAAATATTTATAAAGAGATCCGGGCGGTCCAGGCCGGCGAAAAGGAGCTGACCCTGGAAGTTGCGGAAGTGGTGGCCGCGGTGATGCGGGACTGGGCTATTTCCCGGGGGGCGAGCCACTATACCCACTGGTTCCAGCCCCTCACGGGGCTCACCGCGGAAAAACACGATTCCTTTATCGCCCCCACCGGCGATGGAAAGGTGATCATGGAATTTTCCGGGAAGGAGCTGGTCAAGGGCGAACCGGACGCGTCGAGTTTTCCCAGCGGGGGGCTCCGGGCGACCTTTGAGGCCCGGGGCTACACAGCCTGGGACGTAACAAGCCCGGCTTTCCTCAAACAGGACCCCACCGGCACGACCCTCTGCATCCCCACGGCCTTTATCAGCTATTACGGCCAGGCCCTGGACAAAAAGGTCCCTCTCCTTAAATCCATCGACGCCCTGAGCAAACAGGCCATCCGGGTCCTGCGGGCCCTGGGGAACGAGGTTTCCAAACGGGTCTTTACCACGGTGGGGCCCGAACAGGAGTATTTCCTGGTGGACAGGACCTTTTACGATCAGCGGCCGGACCTGATCCTTACGGGGCGGACCGTATTCGGGGCCCTGCCCGCCAAGGGCCAGGAGATGGAGGACCACTATTTCGGCGCCATCAAGGAACGGGTGGCCGGATTTATGCGGGAGCTCAATACGGAGCTGTGGAAGGTGGGGATCCCCGCCAAGACCCAGCATAACGAGGTGGCCCCCAACCAGTTCGAAATTGCCCCGGTCTTTGCCAACAGTTCCGCGGCGGTGGACGCCAACCAGATGGTGATGGAGACTATCCGGACCGTGGCCCGCCGCCACGGCCTGGAGGGGCTGCTCCATGAAAAGCCCTTTGCCGGGGTGAACGGTTCCGGGAAACACAACAACTGGTCCATGGCTACCGACGACGGGCTGAACCTCTTTGAGCCTGGGGAAAACCCCGAATCCAACGCCCGGTTCCTCCTCTTTGCCGCGGCGGTGGTGGAGGCGGTGGACCGCTATTCCCTGCTGATCCGTTCCTCGGTGGCGACCTCCGCCAACGACCACCGCCTGGGGGCGAACGAGGCTCCCCCGGCCATTGTCTCCGTGTTTTTCGGCGGACCCCTGACCGAAATTTTCGATAACATCGCCGAAGGGAAAAGCGGCGGAAAATCCAGTTCCGGCGAGCGGATCAAGATCGGCGTTTCAAGCCTCCCGAGTCTGCCCAAGGACGTTTCCGACCGGAACCGGACCAGCCCCTTTGCCTTTACGGGGAACAAGTTTGAGTTCCGCATGGTGGGGTCCTCCCAGTCCATCGCCACCCCCAACACCTTCCTCAACGCGGCGGTGGCCCAGGTGCTCTCCGAATTCGCCGACAAGCTGGAAAAGGCCGCCAATAAAAACGAAGCCATCCAGGCCATCATCAAGGAATCCTATTCCAAGCACCGGCGGGTGGTCTTTAACGGAAACAACTATGCCGACGAGTGGGTCCGGGAGGCGGAGCGCCGGGGGCTTCCCAACGTGAAAAACGCCGTGGACGCCCTGTCGGTTTTGATCCAGAGCGAGACCATCACCCTCTTTGAGAACCATAAGATCTTTACCAAGGAGGAACTGGAGAGCCGCTATCATATTTATCTTGAAAAATACTCCAAACAGATAAATATCGAAGCGGGGGTTACCATAGACATGGCCCGGCGGTACATATTCCCCGCGGCCTCTGGTTACGCGGCCTCCCTGGCCCGGGACGCCGCGGCCCTGGCGGCCATCGGCGCCGTGAGCGTGCCCCAGGAAAAACGGGCCAAACGGATCTCCGAGCTGGCGGTGGAACTCTACGACGAAACCGCCAGGCTGGAAAGCGCCCTGGGCGAGGCCCAGGAAACCGGGGAGGTTTTTGCCCAGGCCAAGGCCTACTACGAGAAAGTCAGGCCGGCTATGGACGGGGTCCGTTCCAAGGCGGATACCCTGGAAAAATTCGTGTCCAAGGAAGCCTGGCCCTTCCCCGGTTATGAGGATCTGCTGTTTAAACTGTAGGGAACGCATCTGCTTTTTGCCTTATCCGCGAAGCCCGCGGGGGAGGGGAAATTCCCCCGTTCGCTCACCTGTAGAGTCCGCCGTCGCAGCCCGGGAACCTACGATTCCTTGGGGCTGCTCCGGCGGGGAATTCCAGAAGCGCTCACGGGGGAATTTCCCCTCCCCCGCGGCATGGCCGGAAAGGCAAAAAGCCGTCGCTATCGAGGGGGAAGATGCCAGTGGGCGGGGGGGCGCTGCCCTGCGGGGACAGAAATGGTGCCTGGCACGGCTGAGCTCAAAAAGTCTGACACCGGTACTAGATGTAGGGGGTGGAGCCTGACCCCGGACGCTATATCTAGCGGCGGTGCCTGACCCCCCTCCCCCTGCCTCTTCCCCCTCCGACGGCGGCTGCTTTTTGCCTTTCCCGGCCATGCCGC
>JAISOO010000151.1 GCA_031275595.1 Spirochaetaceae bacterium
TAGGCCAAGGCGTCAGCCTTGACCGGTACGGCCGGCACAGGATGTGCCGGAATGCGCGTAGACGGGGGGGTGGGAGCTGGCACGGACGCAAGCGACCGGACGCCGAATCCCCCCTGCTCCGTATTGGGTTATATGACCCCAAAAATGGGGGGGATTCGAATCGGAGCGCTTTACCATATAGGCCAAGGCGTCAGCCTTGACCGGTACGGCCGGCACAGGATGTGCCGGAAAGCGCGCAGACGGGCGGGAGGGAGCTTGCAAGGACGCAAGCGACCGGACGCCGAATCCCCCCTGCTCTGAAAACGGTAGTTTGTTGCCGGTAAATGCTTTGGGGAGGGTAACCTCCGACTTATAATAACTTCTTGGAGCGGTGCGAGAGCGGTCGAATTCAGATTTTTTTAATATTAAAAAAATCTGCCCAGCTAAGGACTTGCACCCCGAAAGGGTACCGGCTTATGCCGGCTGACAGTGGTTTTGGGAGGGTAACCTCCGATCATAATAACTTCTTGGAGCGGTGCGAGAGCGGTCGAATCGGGCTCCCTGCTAAGGAGTTGTACCCCGAAAGGGTACCGGGGGTTCGAATCCCCCCTGCTCCGAAATTGGGTTATATGACCCCAAAAATGGGGGATTCGAATCGGAGCGCTTTACCATAAAGGCTAAGGCGTCAGCCTTGACCGGTACGGCCGGCACAGGACGTGCCGGAAAGCGCGTAGACGGGCGAGAGGGAGCTTGCAAGGATGCAAGCGACCGGACGCCGAATCCCCCCTGCTCCGTATTGGTATCTGCTGCTCACTCATTATGGCGGCGGGAGAGGGGCTGTCCGGAAAGTGTTGTTTTGGACAGCCCCTTCGCCGATTATACAGCCGGACTTTCCGGAGCGTTCCTACCGTATCGCGTTACCTCCGATTGATGATCATGTTTCCCGAACTGGTCCGGGCATAGATGGTCCGCTCCGGGGAGGGGCCAAAGGGCCGGAGGATGGTGCTGTTCCCCGATACCTGCGCCGTCTCATTCCCGGTTTCGCTAACCTGTACCCTGCCGCTGTTGGTAACCGCGTCCAGGTTGAAGGAGATATCCCGGGGAATGCTCAAAATAACATGGCCGCTGGAGAGCCGGAACCGGAGATCCCCGGTAAGTTCTTCCATATTCAGGGTTGCGTTCCCCGAGCTCAGTCCAAAACTGCCCTCCCCGGAAAAATTTTCAATCGAGAGGGAACCGCTCGTAACCTCCCCATCTATCCTGCCCCGGGCTTTTTCAATAACGGTACGGCTGCTGGAAGATCTGAACCGGTGGGCTGTCCCGGTGAGTTCGGCGATCTGCAGGGTCCCGCTTTTGATTTCCATGTCGGCATTTCCCGCAAGCGCTTCAATCACCATGCCCCCGCTGCTTAACTCAATAACGCTGGTTCCCTGAAGGGTGCCGATCCTCATACGGCCGCTGGAGGTTTTTAGCCGGTGTTCCGGGCCGGAGAGCTCATTGATCTGCAGCCCCCCGCTGGAGAGGCTGATAAAGGAATTACCCCCGGCGTTCCTGATATCCAAAGCGCCGCTTGAAACCCGGATTGAAAGGGTGCCCGCAGAAAGGCGGCCAAAGGATGTTGAACCGGAACCGATGTTGATGTCGATGGTCTTATAATCCAGCAGGTCCGTCTCCGCCCGGAAGCTCCCGCTGGAACTGGATATCCGGATGTTTTCCCGGAAAGCCTTGGGGAGGTAGATTTCCGCCCGGGCCTCCCATAACCAATTAAACCAGGGCCGCCGCCCCTGCCTGATGGTTATGGTCCCGCCGGACCGGGCGATATTCGCGTAGTACCGGGGCCGGTCTGTTTTCATATATTCTTTGATAATCAGATCGCCGGTTTCGCTTTCCCGGAGGATCACCTCGCCGCTTCCATAACTTATGGAAAGGGTATCCGCCCCGCCGAGGCCCACGGTCTGGGTGTTCACCAGGGGAAGATCCTCCGCCGCATATCCCGCGAGGGCCCCCGCCGTTATCAAAAACAGCATTAAGCCTGCTTTACGGATTGTTAATAGCATCTTGGTCATACAAAACTCCTCTGTTTTAGGACTTGGGCTTCATCATCATACTTTGAACCGCCAGTTGGACCGCAACGGCAAAGATAAAGACCAGCCAGGAAAATTTAAATCCCACAATAAACCCCAACAGGAAAAAAAGACCCGCCGCGAAGATCCATATTGCCCCGGTAACCATGCCGAACCGGGCGGCGATAACGGGATCGCTCCACATCTCCCGGTTTATCCGGATCTCCTTTTCATACCGCGCCCTGGCCCAGGGTTTGAGGTAATCCCTTTCGGTGAGCTGCAGGAAAATAAGCAGGGCCAGCCCCGGAATAAAACAGGGGATCAGGGTGGCGGTGGCCTCCATAAGGCCCCGGTCGGTGGCAAAATAGGTGAGGGGAAAAAAGAGCACCCCAAAACTCAAGACCCCCGCCGCCAGGGCATACCAGGCGCCCCGTTTTTTGGAGTGGGGATAACGGGAGACCGTCTCCTGGGTGACCCCCAGGAAGGCGAAGGCCGCCGCCGAGGGGGGGATAAACGCCAGGAGGACGCCCAGGGTGCTGATGATCCGCTCGTTCGGTTTCCAGAAGGCTTCCAGGGCGGACTGTTCCTCCCGGGTAAAATAAACCACCAGGGCGATAACCGCCCCGAGGATCACCCAGGCCCCGGCGATTACGTAAAAGGCCACCCGGGGAGGCTTTAAGTACCTCCGCATTCCCATGTAGGCATCCTGGAAGATCTCCTGCTTCTTTCTGAGGCTTATCTGGTCCGCCAGGACGGAAATATCCCCCAATTCTCCTGAGGCCTTTTCAAAGGCTTCCTGCGCATCCAGACCCTTGGCGGCTAAACTGGCGATCCGGGCCTCCAGGTTGGATAAAAGTTCCTCCTTAAAGTCCCGAAGGTCCGCCGTTTCCTCATATTCCGAAAACAGGCGATCTACAAAATCCTTGGTATCCATTATTCCGCTCCTAACAGTTTGTCTAATATCTTCCGGGTAAACTCCCAGTCCAGGATGTTTTGCCGGTACTGCTCCCGGCCCTTGTCGGTGATCCGGTAGTATCTGCGCCGGGCCCCCTGGGTTTCGTCCCCCCAATAGGAGGCGATGCATCCCTCCTGCTCCAGCCGTTTGTAGCTGGAATAGAGGGTGGTTTCTTTGAGTTCGTATTGTTCCCCGGTACGGTCCAGAATCGTGTTGTAAATCTCAAAACCATAGGCGTCGCCCTTATGCAGTATGTTGAGGACAATGGTATCCGTATGGCCCCGGAGCAGGTCGGATGATAATTTCGGCTCCATGCCGCCTCCTATAAAAAGTCAACCAGCGATCAAGCCGCTAGCCGGCTTTTTTTCTTTTTTTGCCGGCAACGCCGGTTTTTTGCTCTTCTTTTTTTCCGCACCCTGTTGTTTCAGGCTTTT